>CAZNYY010000015.1:0-16548 GCA_964577335.1 uncultured Oscillospiraceae bacterium
TGGGGCGGCATATATTATTTTGCCTGAAAGTTCGGGGGGTACCATAATTTTATGTGTTATGAGAGGTGTTTCAGGAAGCGATGCAATAATTTGCCCGCCGCATACCGCATCCCCCTCGGCACAAAGCAAGGTGACATCCCATTCCCTGTCCTCGTCAACAGAAGGCGCCCAAAGCCCCCGCTTCAAAAATGCACCGCTTTTTTCTTCAATCTTTTTAAGCGGCCTTTCTATACCGTCAAAAATATTACCTAAAAGTCCGGGCGCAAGGGTAGCAGACAGGGGTGTACCCAACGCCTCAACACTCTCCCCCGGGGAAAGCCCCGTTGTCTCCTCGTAAACCTGTACTATTGTACCTTCCTCGCTTATCCCTATCACCTCGCCGATAAGCTCTTCCTGTCCGACACGGACCATTTGGTACAACCCAAAATCATTGCTGCCCCGCACATTTATAACGGGACCGTTTATGCCATGTATATATCCCACAGCATTTGACATGAAAATCATTTGCCTTTCCGCCCACAAAATCTATTTGCCCGCATACGCCGTGGGTCGGGCGTTATGCCAATTTCTCTACAGAAATAATCCGCTATCTTCAATAAACTTTTGCCGCTGTTGCTTTAATTTTGCGGCTATAGTATTGTTTTTCGAACGGGTATGCGCATGGTTTATAACCTCGCATCCTCCGACTGCCCCATCTTCTTCAAAAAATAGCACCTCACAGTCCGGGAACTCTTTTTTTATGTTCTCGACATACTTTTCGTCAGACCTATCAATAAATATCTCACCCGCCCCCACCTCGGCACAGGCGTTTCTAATACACTCCATAAGAAAAGCCCCGTAGCCTTCCGATGCACGAAATTCCTCTATCTTTGCCGCCACACTCTCAAAAACCTCATCCATCATCCGCTCACGGATATCAAGCAGCTTCACTTGCATCTCCCTTTTCGCCGCCGCAATACCCTTTGTTTCACGTGCTTTTATAATACCTATTTGTTTTTGTATGTTTTTATAGGCATCCGCAAGGCATTTGTATTCACGCTCTTTCATCATGTTGTCAGCCGTAAGCTGTGCTTGCTCTAAGATGCGTTCATACTGCTGTTTTGCCTGTTCAAAAACCTTTTCAGAAAAATGCCGCAGCTTTTCTTCTGAACTTTGCATAAAAATCCCTCCAAAGCCTAAATTCTTATCCCAACAGATTCTTTTATATACCTTGCGATAGAGCTTGAGCTAAGGCTTGTGCCGTGCCTGTCAGGTATATTCACCAAAAGAGGTGTTTGAGGGCTCATTTTAATATCAAAAAACAATTCCGGATACGCCTCCGAAAGCTTTTCCGTAACCAAAACAATGCCTATATCCCCGTCACCTTCAAGCTTTTTCAAGGCAGCCACAACCTCGCTGTGCGTGTGTGCCAAAACCCCGTCAACACCCGCCAGGCGCATACCAGTTAAAGTATCGGTGTTATCGCTTATCAAAAACATTCTCATGGCATTCTCCCGTCTAAATTCTTGCCAAAATACTAAAGGAAACAAGCAGTCCGTAAAGCGCTATTCCTTCCGCCAATGCCACAAATATCAGTGATTTACCCATGAGCTTGGGGTCCTCGCTTATGGCACCAAGCGCAGTTGAGGCGGATGCCGCAACCGCAATACCCGCACCTATTGTGGACAACCCCGTAACAAGGGCCGCCGCCAAAAAGCCAAGTCCCGTCGCAAGCCCTGCGCCTGCCGCTTCCTCAGCAGGCGCTGCAAAAGCGTTTGAAAACATAATAACCGTTGAAACCGCAAGGGTTGCAAAGAAAGCGGTTATATTAGTCACAAGCGCCGTGCTCCCCCGTTTTTTTGTTTTCTTCCCAAGAAAATATACTCCAAAGGGAATAACAATACTAAGCATAAGTACAAACGCAATAATTTTAACTGCCACTGTAACACTCCTCCAATTCTAATCAATCACTTTATATTTAATGCTTTTAAAGGCCCTGCCTCCGCCGGTATAGTATCGGGAAAACATCTCGTAAAACTCCAGCCTAAGTGCCTGTATTCCGACAACAAGCCCTTCCAACCCTATAACAAGAAGGTTCCCTAAAATCAGTGTAATATAATATCCCGCACCCGATGACATGCCCCCCAAAATAAACACGACCGACATCATGCTTGCATGCCCAAGTGCAAATGCCCCAAGCCTGACGAAGGAAATTGTGTTTGTTGCGTAGGAGAGCAGTATTTCAAAAAGTTCAAAAAAAGCCTCCAAAAAATATTCGCCCTTCTTGCTCGGTATCCAGTTTTTTTGTTTTTTCAAAAGCAGCGATAACGGCTCCTTAAACAAAATCAACAAAAGCGGTATTCCTATGCACACCACGCTCACCGCCTTTGGAACAGTTGTCAAATGAAAAAACATATTTGCCACGGTAAATATTATATATCCGTAAAAAACCAAACCCGCAACACCGCTTTGGTCAAAAAAGGCTCTGCCCCAATCCCTGCTTTTTATGGCATTTGCTATATTTAAGAGCATTGAGCCTATTATTATAACGGCACCCAGTGCTACAGAAGCAATTAAGACGGTGTTTATGTCGTGCATGGGGCTTATAAACGCAAGGGGTGCCGTAATACTGTTTCCTCGCAGCACATCCTCAAACCCGAACACCGAGCCGTAAATAAACCCAAATAGTATTGAAAAAACCCCTGCCGCCGCAACAATTGCCCCTATATCTGCTTCTTTTGTTTTGTAAAATGCCAGCCCGCCTATAAGCAATACCAACCCGTGCCCCACATCGCCAAACATTATACCAAACATAAGTGCGTATGTCAGTGCCAAAATTGTCGTGGGGTCAATCTCCTTGTATGACGGCAGTCCATACATTTCGACAAACATTTCAAAGGGTCTGAAAATCCTTTTATTTTTAAGCTTTATGGGAGGCTCCCCCTGGTTTACCAGACCCGGCTCCTCCTCCACCAACACCACGTCGGGTTCAACATCCAACACTTCGATTATCCTGTCCGCCTCTCGCTCGGAAGTCCACCCAATTATATAAAACGACTCTCTCGTATGCGCCGAAAGCCTTTTGATATCGGCAGTTTTATTAAGCACACGAAGCCTTTGATGTGCGCCCGCAAGCTGCTTTTTGTTTTCTTCTATTACGGTACTAAGATTGTTTTTTAACTCATTCTCTTTTATCTTTAAATTCTCACGCTCTGCCAAAAACCGCTCATATGCCTCCCTCGGGGTACCGTGAGATTCCGATGACACCATAATCCTCTCAAAATAAAGCGAAGTAAAAATCCCGTCAATCCTCTCCTCGGACTCCGCAGGCATAAAGTACACACCGTAAACATAGTCATCCTCGGTTTCCCCCTCTATAAAGAAAGCATCAATCCCCGAAAGATAGCTTGTAAGCTTTTTGTAGCCCGCACGGGGCATACGTCCGAACCTAAATTTAATGAACCTAAATTTAAAAATATCATCCAAGTTTATGTTAAGCGACAAGAGGTTTTCGAGCTGTCGTAGTGCCAACGCATTCTGCTCAAGCTTTTTTGTTATTTCTGCAAGTTCAAGATTAATGCCCTCCGTCCTGTTCCTGACATCTGTAATAAGCTCGACCGCATCTTCATATGAAATGATTTCCCCCTCGGTACTTTGAGGTACCGCTCCGCTCATCTCAAAAAGTTCCTCAAGTTGCGCCATGGGCTGTGCATAATTGTTTTCCCCCGAAAACGGAACCAGACCGCCCACATTATTCAGTATAGACATCGAACTTTCAATATGAATATCGAAATCCAACAGATACTCGGATACGACCCTGTCAAAATCATTGACAGGGCCTACAATGTTCACCAGTTTCATTTTTTGTATTGCCATCTGCTCAACTCCAAAAATTTATATCTTAAATCCTACTATATACGGCTTTATTTCATCCGGCGGCAAACCGTACCGTATTCCCTCGATTACCGAGATTATATTTTTTATCTCCGCCGCTTTCAAATGCAAGTGTGACAGAACCGCTTCTATTGAATAGGGATATACCCGCATTGCTTTTTCATGCATTTTGTAAACAAACGTGGCATGAATTTGCTCGTGAAACCTCTCGTCATCCTGTAAAAACAGTCCCCTATACGGAGTGTTTTCCAAAAATCCCAAAAATTCTTCAGGTGTGCGTGCTTCCACCAAATTTACTATATCCTTTTTCCTAAGCCTATGCTTATTGGGGATTATATAAGCATAAATCAACTCACTGGGCGTTTGGAAATACTTTTTGCACCTGTAAATCCAAAGCAGGTTTAGCATATCAACCTCACTGCCCACATTTTTATCAACAATCTCCCTGTCCTGAGGGTCCCTAAGCCCCTTTCTAAGTTTTTCAACCATGCTGTAATAATACATATCAAGCGTCATCTCAACACTGAAAAGGTTTTGATGTTCTTTAAGTGTTATAAGCGGGGTTATCACGTTTTCATAGCGTGAACCGCCAAGGTTTTCCAAAAACCCTCTTATGCTCTGTGACTTTACCAGCCTGTCGGTGTTGATTGTAAAGCGCTTTTTAAAGAACGGAGGAATTTCAAGAAGAAGGTCATCTCCTAAATTATTTTCATTCACAAGCCTTCGCAGGACAAGCTTTAGCCATTCTATTTCCGCCTTTATAAAAACATAAGTATAAAAGCGCTTGTTTTCACCGTTGTCAAACCTATACAACTTTATCACATCATCGTTGTAGGCATTGTTCATAAGCCTTTCAAGCTCGTTTCGGTGGACTGTCCCCTCATTTATATCCTTCAAGTATTTACCGTAAGCGGTTTCATTTTTCAAAAATGCCGCCGCCTGAGGCACGCTTTTACAATTTATAAGGCGCCTGTAATCCTCCTCATCAAGCATTTCACTGCTCATAGCCCGAACCTTTGCCATAATTGCACCGTATTTCGCAAGGTCGCCAAACGCAAGCATTCAATCACCTTCCGATAATATTATTAAAAATTTCATCTATATACTGCTGCTTTCTGCTTTTATACAAGTTCTGTAACAGGTCATGCTTATCTTCGTATTGCAGACGGATTTTATCAATTTCCTCCTCGGCAACCTTCCGCTCCATCTCATCCACCTTACTGATACGCAGCTCCTGTCTTTTTGTTATATCGGCAGAAATATCCCCACATGTTCCTCCGGCCTTTTTCAGTATTTCTTCCCCTTGCAAATGTGCCTCGTTCACCATTTCCTGCGCCCTTTTTTCAATTGAAATAATACTGCTTAAAATATCATCCATTTTATCCTCTCCTAAATTCTGTGCATAGAGTTAAACAAATCCTCCCGCTGAATGTTTATCGAAAGCTCCATACCCTCGCCGCATAGCGCAAGCTCCGCCCTAAGCTCATCAAAATCAATACGGTTTTCTGAAACATCAACCAACATAATCATTGTAAACATATCCCGCATGATTGTTTGGGAAATATCCAAAATATTTACGTTGTTTTTTGCCAATATGCCGCTGACCTTTGCAATAATCCCCACTTTGTCATGCCCGACAACCGTTATAATCGCTTTCATATATCTCTCACTTTCCTTTAATTTTGCGTGGTATAACTAATAATACACCCTTTTTTAAAAAATATCTACGTTAAAACAAATAAATATTTCCACTTACAAAATATTTATTTGTAAGTTTTGCACAAACTTTATTTACGAGAAAAGACACTCCAAAAAAGAGCGCCTTTTAATAATCTTCTTTAATCATATCTCATATTCAGTATAATGTCAACACCGCGTCGTTTTTGCAGATATTACACCATATATTTCAAAAACATTTTTAACTAAATAATCAGGCTTTGCTTCTATGAGGGCATCCCTATCACCGTAGCCGTATAAAACACCCACTGCATCTATATTGTTTGCCCTTGCGGCATATATATCATTTGCCACATCGCCTATCATAACGGCACTGCCGCACTCCTCGCCGTCCAGTGCGCTCTTAATTATTTTCGTCTTGTTGTCCATTCCCTTATCGACATCCGCACCCACTATTTTCTCAAAATACTTTGAAAAGTCCCATTCGTCAAGCATCACCTTTGAAGCTTTTTCATATTTTAGGGTTGCAACGCAAAGTGCACGCCCTTCATCTTTCAGTTTTTCTAAAAGTTCTCTAATCCCTTCATACGGTTTACATTCATGGTGTCCATGCGCCGCATAATATTCCCTGTATTCCGAAACCACTTTTTCGACACCCTCATCATCAATACCGCAGTATTTTTTAAACGAATTCCGAAGCGGAGGACCTATAAACTTTTTCCTGATATCCATCGAAAGAGGCGGCAATCCGCATTTTTCCAAGCCATATTTTATAGCGTTTGTTATCCCCTCACCTGTGTCCATAACAGTTCCGTCAAGGTCAAACAATACTGTTTTATACATCAAACAACCGTTCCTTGCATTTCTCAATATTAAATTTTATCCTTTCAAAGTCCGCCGTCTTAAATTCTCCGTCCTTATACAAAAGTCTGCCGTCCGCAATAGTAGCCCACACATCGGCACCCCCCGCCGAGAAAATTATGTTTGAGCGCAAGTCGTGCATCGGGTAAAAATGCGGCTTGTCAATATCAATCAAAACCATGTCCGCACACATACCTTCTTTTATGTCCCCCGTATTGTCAAATCCCAAAGCCGCGGCACCCTCACAGGTGGCCATTTTAAAGGCATCATCCGCACTCATGCCCGAGAGCAGCGCACCCAAATGCAGCTCCTCCATCATGTTGAGGTTGTTATTTGAAGATGCCCCGTCAGTGCCGAGGCACACACGAACACCCTTCTCACGCATTTTCATGACAGGCGCAATCCCGCTTTTTAGTTTTAAATTGCTTGAAGGGTTGTATGCCGCAAAAACACCATTGCCAGCCAGTATTTCCATGTCCCCCTCCGTCAAATGTACACAGTGGGCTGCAACACAGGGCAAATCAAAAACACCCGCATCCCGCATCTGCTCGGCAGGTGTTTTGCCGTATGTTTTAATACAATTATTCTGCTCGGTTGCGGTTTCGGACAAATGTATATGCGCCACTGCGCCAAGTTCTGCCGCAGTATTTGCACACGCCCTTAAATATTCGGGCGAGCAGGTGTACACGGAATGCATCCCAAACCCAACTTTTATGCGCCCGTCGGCAGCGTTGTTATATTCCTTGTAAAACTCTATATTCTCGGTAAGCCTTTGCTCCGTTTTTGTATTTTCCTTACCATCATACAAAAGTCCACGGCTTATAACCGCCCGAACCCCTGTTTCTGATACCGCCTTTGCAATTTCCTTCGTGCCTGCATACATTTCGTTAAAGGATGTGCATCCCGAGGCTATCATTTCCAAAATACCAAGCATAGCCCCCCAGTAAATATCCTCGTCAGAAAGCCTGTCCTCCGCAGGAAAAATTTTTTCAAAAAGCCACTGCTCAAGCGGAAGCCCCTCGGCATACGAGCGAAAAAGTGTCATAGGAACATGCGTATGGGCATTTACAAGCCCGGGGATTACCGCCTTGTTTGTGCCGTCTATGACCTCTCCCGCCTCAAAATCACATTTTGAACCGATGTATTTTATTACCCCGTCACTGATGTATATATTTACATCTTTTCTGATGTCATCACAGGACAATACAGTTGTGTTTCTTATTAAAATACTCATCCTATCACCTGTTTTTGGGGTTTAGAATATTTCTCCAATCAAAATCCCCACGGTCCAGACCACGCACCAACACCTCGGCGGTTGCCATATTTGTCGCCAAGGGTATGTTGTGAACATCACATAGTCTTAAAAGCGCCGAAACATCCGGCTCATGCGGCTGTGCCGTGAGCGGGTCCCTAAAAAACAACACCAAATCTATTTCGTTATACGCAATTCTCGCACCAATTTGCTGATCCCCCCCTTGAGGACCCGACAAAAAACGGTGTACGCTAAGCCCCGTGGCCTCTATAATAAGGCTTCCCGTAGTGCCGGTGGCCACAAGATTGTGTGCCTTTAATATGCCTTTATACGCAATGCAAAACTGAACCATTAATTCCTTCTTCTTGTCGTGTGCAATAAGTGCGATATTCATCTGTAACTCCCCTTTAATTTGCTTTTAGTTTTTTTATCGGAATGTTTGCGATTAGGGCGGGCACCATTCCCCCGTCGTCCTCGCTTATAACCCGGGTTAGCTTTATATCAAGCTCTTCATTTTCAATTTCCATGTACTTTGACAAAACGTCAAAAAGCTCCTTTTTAAGGTTTTCAAGAAGCCCAGGAGATTGTTCCCCCCTGTCATGCACAATAACCATTCTAAGGCGTTCCTTCGCCAAGTCTTTAGTATTTTCCCGCTCTCTGCGGAAAAGTTTAGCCAGCCCGAACACCGCTCATCCCCCCGTTTGTACCATCCTTTGAAAATATTTTTTTCAGTTTGTATAAAAACGAGCCGTCATCCTGCAAATCCATCAGCGGCACCTGCTCCCCCATAATCCGCTTTGCGGTATTTCTGTAAGCTTGTCCCGCACGGCTTTTTATGTCCGACACGGCAGGCTCTCCTTTGTTTGTTGACACGATTATATTCTCGTCGTCAGGCACAACGCCTATAAGGTCGATTGCAAGGATTTCAATAACATCCTCAATACTAAGCATTTCGCTTTTTTTAACCATGTCCATCCTGACTTTGTTTATAACAAGATGCTTTTTCTCAATCTCTCCCGCTTCAAGCCTGCCTATAATTTTATCCGCATCCCTCACGGCAGAAACCTCCGGCGTTGTCACAATTAACGCCCTGTCGGCACCTGCAATAGCATTATAAAACCCCTGCTCAATGCCGGCCGGGCAATCTATAAGTATGTAATCAAAGTTCTCCGCCATCTCGCTGCACAGTTTTTTCATCTGCTCGGGAGTAACATCGTTTTTATCCTTTGTTTGGGAGGCGGCCAAAAGATAAAGTCCGTCAAAACGCTTGTCCTTAATCAACGCCTGCCTCAGTTTGCATTTGTGTTCGATTACGTCAACCAAATCAAACACAATACGGTTTTCCAGTCCCATAACAACGTCCAAATTCCTAAGCCCGATATCCGCATCAAGCAAAACAACTGACTTCCCGTCCGCCGCAAGTGCCGCACCGATATTTGCGGTCGTAGTAGTTTTACCCACACCGCCCTTGCCGGACGTTATTACAATAACCTCACCCACATACATACCTCCCATCCAAAAATTTTGTAGTACCTAACAAGTATATCATACCAATTTGCACCCGTCCACAAGTATTTTTCATCAATTATTTTGATATTACTTCAATAATTATCCCATCCCCCGAAATACTTGCAACCTCCGGCATATTCACCTTTTTTTCGCCGCTCTCAGGTGCCCTTGAATATATATCTGCTATTCTAAGCTGTGAGGGCTGCATACAAAGTGCCGCCACCACCGCAGAGGTATTGCCGCCGCAGCCCGCATGGGCAACGCCCCGAAGTGTTCCCAAAACCACAATACTGCCGCCCGCCAAAAGCTCCGCTCCCGGGTTTACATCCCCGAAAACCACCATGTTTCCACGGCTTTTAAGCTTTTTGCCGTTGCGCACAATTCCCCGGTGAAAATCGGTTTTCTCCTCGTGGCGGCTTCTTTCGCTTGTTATGTATGCACCTTCACCTACCGCATTCCATATCTTGTGTGAAACTATTGCACGCTGTGCCTCGCTGAGGGTTTTTCCGCTTAAAATTAAATTTACTCCCGCATCAGTGAAAAACCTGCCCTCATCATCAAAAACCCTCTCAATTTCATCCAAAACCTCGTCAAAGTCCGCCAGAGGGTCGATTATGACCTCTATCCCGTCCGCTCGTCCCTTTAAAGTTATATATTTTCCCATTTCCTCACCTCGTCAGAGTATTTTTAATGCCGACCTCATCAGGCTCTGTTTCACTGTTAAAATACGCATCCAAAACCTCTCTTGCTATAACACCCGCATTTGTGCCGTGGGCCCCATGTTCAATTATGGCACACACCGCAATTGCAGGGTCGTCAAAAGGTGCAAACCCCACAAAAATTGCATTGTTTGAGCCGCCCGGCGCTTCCGCCGTGCCTGTTTTCCCCCCCGCTATAACATTAAAGCCGCTAAACACTCCGCTTGCCGTTCCCGCCTCTACAACGTCCCTCATCCCTTCCATTACAGCACGGATGTTCTGGGGTTTAAAATCTATTTCCGACAAAATTTCCGGTCTTGTTTCATGTATAAGCTCCCCCGTGGATGCGGACCTGACCGCCTGTACAAGATGTGCCTTATACCTTGTTCCGCCGTTTACCAATGTCGCCATATAATTTGCAAGCTGCAAGGGCGTAAACAAGTTGTCCGACTGTCCTATTGCCGCCTGAAGGGTGTCTCCCGGCATCCATTCACGGTTATTTCTTCTTCTGTCCTCAGGCCCCGCAAGCTTGCCTCGGTTTTCCTCTCCCGAAAGTTCAATCCCCGTGCTTTGACCCAGCCCCAAGGCGGTTGAATATTGGTTCATCTTTTCAATGGTAACACGCCTGCCTATATCATAAAAGTAATAGTTACAGGAGTTTTTAATAGCTTGAACAACATTTTGCGAACCATGTGTCCCCCCCGTGCTGTGGTATATCCAACAGGCGGGCTGATAATCCTTGTAAAACCTATACACGCCCTGGTCAACAATAATATCCGAGGGGGTTACTACCCCTTCTTCAAGCGCCGCAATGGCCGTTAACATTTTGAAGGTTGACCCCGGCTCGTACGCTCCGCCTATCGCCCTGTTTAGCATGGGCGCGGTAGGGTCGGCGCTAAGCTTTGCATAATCCTGATTAAAACGTGCCGGGTCGTAAGTGGGGTATGATGCCAAAGCAATTATTTCACCCGTTTTAACATCCACCGCCGCCACCGCCGCACAGTCCGCATCCCGCCCTGCGCCGCCCGGCTCACGCGCGCTTTGTTCCCATACCATTTCAATGGTTTCTTTAAGCGCCTTTTCCGCAGCCAACTGAACATCCAAATCAATCGTTAAAATAACATTGTCACCTGCCGCAGGTGGTGTTCCTTCAACGATTTTGACCTGTTTGCCATCAAGACTCTGCTCAATGGCGCTCACACCGTCATCACCCTTTAAGTAGCCTTCCATGTACCTTTCAATCCCCTGTTTGCCGATAACATCATTCATGGAGTAATTTAGTTTTTGAAGTTCCTCATACTCCTCCTTGTATATCCTGCCCGTCCAGCCCAAAATATGTGCGGCGGTGTTTCCCTCCGCAAACTCCCGGATAGGAGCTGTTGTTATGGCAACACCCGGGAAGTCACGGTTTTGTTCTTTTATTTTTGTGACAAGCAGCTCGCTTATACCGTCAACCAAAGTAAAGGGTGTGCTTGCCGAAAAGCCTGTTCTGTCCATCTCATAACGCACTCCGATAATACTTCTTGCCTGATTCTCATCATATCCCAAAACACCGTAATGCTTTTTAAAATGCTCTATAACCCCCGCCGCATCAATTTCATTTAAAATTTTGTTTGCTTTTTTCCACTCGGCTTCAACTAAGCCCTCGGGGTCCTCCCCAAACAAAAACGAATACGGGACATCCGACACGGGAAAACTGTCCGTAATCTCGGCGTCCTCCTCATCACCCACCATCTCCATAAGGCGAAGGATTAATGCGTTTTTATCCGCATCACTTTGGTCGGTAACATGATGAATTTGTACAGAAAATCCTGTACGGTTTTTCACCATTGTTTTTCCGTTTCTGTCCAAAATCTCACCCCTTGGGGCTTTGATAGGGCTTGTTTTAATCAATCTCTGTTCACTTTGCGCCCTGTAACTGTCACCCTTTACAAGCTGAAGCTCAACCAATCGGCTTACCGCCGCCAAACAAAAAAGAGAAATAATAAAGCTTATAACCCTATACCTCATACCCGCCCCCCCTCTCTCCCCTGCCCAAAAGCAGGAGGTTTACCAAACCAAATACCGGTATCCCCACCGCCGCCGTGTATGCCGACGAGGGTATTATAATTCTTAAAATTAAATATAAAAAACCTGTTTCCCCCCAAATAGCAAAGCTTATCAGGAAAAAAAGAATTTCATACAATATTGCCGAAAAAAATGTTATCATAACCGACACGAAAAGACCTTTTTTGTACATAAGCTCAATAAGCGCCCGCCCAAGTAGTACTATATACATAAATAAAAGTGCATTCACACCGAAAACCCTGCCCCACATAAGATCCCACAGAACACCCGCCGCAAAACCGTAGGTTCCCGCCTCCACGGGTTCGCTTATAAGACCCATCGCCACAACAAGGGCAAGCACAAGGTTTGGTGTCACCCCTAAAATTTCCGTATACTTAATCCATGTGCTTTGGATGACTAAAGCCATCAAGAGCATAAACACTTTTAATATATGCCTCATCTATTTCCTCCGTCCGAGTTTTAGCCTGAAGTTGTGCCGGTTATTATCAAAACCTCATTTATTTTTTCAAAATCCACAGCGGTTTCAATAATCGCCCCGTAATATAAGCCCTGTAAATCGGGCACTATTTCCTTAATCTTCCCAATCAAAAGTCCCTTTGGATATATCCCCCCAAGCCCCGAGGTTTCCACATAGTCACCCACAACAACCGACGCATCCTTGGAGATGTACGACATTCTGCACTCGCCCTTCTCCATCAGCTCCAACTCACCTTCGACTATAGCCCTGTCATTTGTCCTCTCCACGGTAGCCCCCAGTGACGAGCCGGAATCAATAATCGTCATAACCTTTGCCCATGTCGAACCCACTTCATAAATATATCCCACAAGTCCCTTGTCCGTCATAACCGCATCGTTTTTTGAAATTCCGTCCCCCGTACCTTTATCAATTATAAAGGTATTGTACCAGTTGCCGGGGTCCTTGGCTATTACCTCCGCCCCCACGCTCACAAAATTTTTCGCTTCGTTTTTCAGCCCCAAAAGCAAGCGCAAACGCTCATTTTCGTTTTCAAGCTTATAAAGCTCCCTCGTTTTTTCTTCAAGCGCTGTAATCTCTGTCTGTGCCTGTTCATATTTGTCCTTGTACTCCCGCAGTTCCGACAAGCGTGAGAAAAAGCCCGTAGTGGCACTTCCTATATTCCAAAACACCTTTTGCACGGGCGTTACAATAACCCCCGCCGCATTACTTAAAAAGGGCGACTTTTCTCTGCTTACGGTTGAAAATATCATAAAAACCAAAACCAAAACCGTAATTATTATTATCCCTATAAAAAACTTACTTTTAAAAAAGTTTGACATTTATTTCGCCCCCTTTACCAAGTTTTCGCATAATGTCAATGCCGAAATCCCCCACAAGTGTTTCATGCAAAGCCGACAGCGGAAGCCCGACTACATTTTGAAAATCACCTTTTATACCCGAAATAAACAAGCCCCCAAGCCCCTGAATGGCATATGCGCCCGCTTTGTCCATAGGCTCACCGGTCTTTATGTATTCCTTTATTTGCCCTGCACTGATATTTTTAAAGAAAACCTCTGTTTTTTCATAAAAGGTCTTCTCCTTCTCACCACCCAAAACCGCAACACCCGTGATAACCTCATGCGCCCTGCCCGACAATGCAAAAAGCATCTCCTCGGCATCCTTAAAATCACGGGGCTTGCCCATCACATTACCGTCCACACACACCACCGTGTCCGCCGCTATTATAACGCAGTCATCCCCCGCTTTCGGGCGTACGGCACGCCCTTTTTCAAGCGCCAACATACTTACGGAATTTTCAGGATTTGAAAAATCCCAGCATGTTTCATCTATATCAGCCGTTATAATTTCAAAAGCAAGTCCTATGCCCTCCAAAATTTCTTTTCTTCTCGGCGATGCCGATGCCAAAATAAACCTCATGAAAGCCTCCCAAAGCTATGTTTTTTTATTTCAAAAACCAAAAAATTTGCACAAAGCCCCGTAAAAATACCCAGAGCAGAGGATATTAACATCAGCAGTGGAAGATACATAAAAATCCCCCTGCTGCCCACTAAAAACGCCGCTACAATAATTTGCCCCAAACTGTGGGCGGCAGCCCCCAAAACACTTATCCCCACAAAGGATATATACCCATTCGCCATCTTGTACGCCGCCGCCATCACAAGGCATGCGGCAATTCCCCCCGCCAAACTGTAGGGCAGTGCCACGACCGTGCCTGTTAGCATAGCCGCCGCCGTACACCTTATAATCACAACGAAAAGTGCAGACCTTACTCCCAAAAGCTCTATCGCCGCCATTGACACAATGTTCGCAAGCCCCGGTTTCGCCCCGTAAATCAAGGGCGGCATGGGTATTAACCCCTCTATTATTGACAAAGCAATTGCCGCCGCGCTCCACACGGCAATGTACAAAAACCTGTATTTAGTACGAAATCGTGTCATATTCGCCTTCACCCTCAATATATATGATAAGCTTGTGAGGCAGGCACACAATGCTCTCCCCCGGTCTGCTTATAATTCCCCTTTTCACGTCAATTTTATCCTTACAATCAGCATCGGTCACCCTAATACCCCTGCTGCTTATTTCCACTATATTGTACCCGTATTCCGTTGTAATTTCAATTATCTCAGGTGTTTCATAGTCTGAAAAGCGATATTTTCCGTATATTTCACCCTCTATTTCTATAACGGCAACCTCCCCCGCACCACGGGATACAATGCCAAAGAACAACGCCGCCGATATACCCAAAACCAAGAAAATTATTACCCCATCAAAAAAGGTAAGCCTCTGACTAACTCCCTGTCGAACCAAAACCCCCACCACCTCTTTTGGTTTCATCTAAATCATCGCAAACCAAAACCGAACACACCTCTATGGGCGAAATTACAAGCTGGGCAATTCTCTCGCCCTGCACTACCCTGTAATCCTCTCCCGAAAGGTTTATCAGTGCGCACACAAGTTCTCCCCGATAATCACTGTCAATAACGCCCACTGCATTTGGCAGTGTAACCCCAAGCCTTGTGGCAAGACCGCTGCGGGGATACACAAAACCCGCATACCCTTTTGGTATCTGCAATGCAAAACCACAGGGGATATGCACCCTCTCCATAGGACCTAAAACAATATCTTCATCAATGCACGCCGCCAAATCCATCCCCGCGGCACCCTCGCTTGCATAAAATGGTATATTCACCTTTTCCCCCATAAGAGGGGATAAAAGTTTTATCTTTAAATCCATATTACAGTCCGCCCCTCGTAAACTCAAAATCGCATTTCTCGCCCGTGCGATACATTCTTATAATCTCGGCACATTCCCCTGGTTCTTCAACCGTAAACTGCATTTGCCCCCAGGAAACTTCTTTAACCGTCCCAAGCTTGTCCCCAAAATATATGGGGCGGGAGTTGTATATAACATTCCTGCACGAACCGCCGTATTTTAAGACGGGAAACACTGTCCCCGTCCTGTCTTTTAAACTTCCCCTGCATTTTCCGCCCGAAATTTTTGTAATGCAGTTTTCGGTAAGCATCAGGGGCAGTCTGCCGTATATAACAGCTTCAAGACGGGCTATGCCCCTTTTTGACAGTTCTCTTATCCTGCCCGCCGTCATCTCGGCGGAAAGGGTTACAGTGTCAAGCCCGAAATCCCTATAAAAAGATAGGGAAAGACTGTTTGTTATATTAAGCCCCATGCCGCCCACAGGCAAAACCCCGCATTCACGGGCAAAACTTAGCGCATCAAGGCTGTCACAAAGAACACCTTGGGCACCTTTGTCCATCGCCGCATTTAAAAGCTTTCGCACTTCTTCCCGCTCATCAGGTTTTATTATTGCGGGCAAAACGGCAAAAGCCTCCGCCCCCTCAATCCCCTCTTTTTCAAAATTATGCAACGGGATATAAATTCTGTTTATGCCTTCGCCGTAAACCGCCTTGGCTTGTCCCATCGTTTGAACAAGTGCCGAAAAATTAAATTCCCTCTGCTTTACTTCTCCCGATATATTATAAATATCATCATTTTTTACAAACGGCTTTACGGCACTTTTAATTATTTTTTCTTCAAGCCCTGCCGCCGCCTCCCGTCTGACACGGTTAAGCTCGGATATTTTAACACTGCATTCTACCCCCACATGAATTTCTTTCGCAAAAAACGGGGTTTGCCCAAGCTTTGATATTTGCTCTCTTATTCTGTCTATGGAAAGGGTTGGTGCGTCCCCCGTCTCTCCTTCTGCGGTAAACTCCTGCCCCGCACCCTTCATGGATATTGTAAAAAACTCTTTATTTTCAAACTCAATATCTATTCCCATCCGCCTTTTCGGGGTTTTATAGCTCTCAGCCGCTTCCTTCAAAAGTTCTTTTGGCACAGCCCGGGATATTTTATCGTTTGAGGAAGATATATTCATCATTTTCTTGCCCGTTTCGCCGCCGAAATATGCTCTGGTAAAACTGCCGCCCCTGCAAAAAATTTGCCTAAGCCGCTCTTTATCCTCCTTTGTCACCCTCCCCGTGTCAATCACCCGCCTGTAAACCCCCGTAACCACCGCAACATATTGGGGGGATTTCATGCGCCCCTCAATTTTAAGTGATTTTACCCCCGCATTTCTAAGGGTTTCAATATCATCCGCCAAAGATAAATCCTTCGG
>CAZNYY010000016.1:0-16261 GCA_964577335.1 uncultured Oscillospiraceae bacterium
TGCCTGAGTCAAGGAAATGCTTTGTTACATTCCAGTCCTTCCAGTTGCAGGCGTTTTCCATTTCAAGCCAGCACTGTTGGGCATATTTTGTGTCACCCGTAAGCTGATATGCTACCGCAAGGGGAATAATTCTGTTTCTTGTGTTTATGCAAGAACCGAACAGCCTAAGCCCATCGGGAATATTGTATTCCACAAGCGGACTTCCCACTATTCCGTCAGCTATTCTCAATGTGTTTTGAAACATTTCCCATGTAACATCATCATTTTCAATATTGTTTTTAACTCGTGCTATGTCCTCGGCTGTCGCCAATATCCTCGGGCGCCCGTTTGCCGCTGAAAGTTCCTTCACCTTTCTTGTAACTTCCTCCCCACCCGGACGTGAGAAATACATATATCTGTATATAATATCTATGGGTTCTTTCTGATAAGCTATATCCGCATAGTTTAGGTTTTGATGTGTTATTTCCTGGTTGGAAAACATCACAAACCCTCTGTCATCCGAATAAATATGCTTGTTTAACCCGTCGACCGCTACCGATTCAAGCGGAAGGTACAAAATCCCCTCACGCACCGCAGGTGCAAGGGGCAAGCTAAAGTTTTGCCCATGGGCATTCATAACCGTACTCCCAATGACCAAACTTATATTATCCCCCACCGTAATTGCATTTGCATTTTGTGTTACCAAAACCCCAAAGGCTCGGGCTACAAGTTCAGACGGCATCATTGTAACACCGTTTTCAACATACGGAAAAAGCCTCGCTTCACTGTATAACTCTTTTTTGTCCTCTATGAAAAACGAACCTCCGTTTGTCATAAATATTATATCGTCACCAATTAGCCCTACCGCTTGCTCCTCGGTTTCCATTATGCTGGGGAACTTGCTGAGATAATAAGTTGCAAAATCAGAGGTGTCCGTGGGTTTTATGCCGTCATAAATCTTAATATTATCAACATAAAATTCTGTTACCCCGGGTCCGGAATTTACACCCAGGCGAAATTTTATGGCTTTCACACCGCCGTTATGCAGGGGACGACCCTGGATTTTCAAAGCATCGTTTACATATACATCATAAGTACCTTTTTCTATGTCACATGCGACTGCCACCTGTGTCCATTTCCTAATAGGTATATTGTCGGCAGTTTTTCCGTTTGCACTCATGTCCCCCGAGCTGTTTAATGTAAGCAGATTTGATATTTCATTTGGGGCGTCAATCGCACGAAACAAATTAACTCCACCCGCTGAACTAATTAAATACAGGTCAAACTCCAACACATAATTGTTAACTTTCGGAAAAATTGTCGGCATACGGAATTCCACATAGCTGTCATTACTGTTTTGGTCCCTCTTAAAATACAGACGGTCTGTACTTTCTCCTGCGAGCGGCACAAAATCAATGGTATTGTCCTTTGGTATTGAACTCATTTGATATGACCCTTCCCCGCCTTCCATATTCGTATATATGTAAGACTGAGATGCCGCCGTTTCAAGTATCGGAACTTGGGCTGAAAACAGCATCAATGCCACCAAAAAAACGGATAATATTCTTTTCGATTTATAATTCATATTGGTTGCTCCTTTGAAAGGGATAAAAGGAAATGGCAATCATCAAAAATCACTTTTTTTATTGTGGTTTCTATAAAACCTGGGCGAATTACCAAAGTGTTTCTTAAAGGCACGAGAAAAGTATGCCGCTGAGTTAAAGCCTGTTCTGAAGCAAATTTCACTTATAGACAAATCCGATGTTTTTATTAGTTCTAAAGCAAAGTTAAGTCTTAAATTTTGCAAATACTCTTGGAAAGTTACCCCCATTTCCTCTTTGAAATACTGGCTGAAATAACCCCTTGAAAGATGAACCATTTTTGCCACTTGCTCAAGAGTTATTTCACGCATAAAAGAGTTGTTTATATGCATAATAACCTGCTCAATTTTTTCCTTGCGCAAGCTTTCATTATCCAAATAATTCTCACTGTGAAAAATGTTTAGCATCATCCACTCAAACCCATTTCGGATAACTTCGGCACACATAGGGTTTTCTCCGTTATATTCCCCCAACAGTTTTTCACAAACATACTGTGTAACCTCAAGCTTTCTTTCATCCAGATATTTCGACAAATCCCTGTTATGGTATCTTACCTGATTCATTGATTGCCCTGACACAAAATTATGCGAAACAAGCATATCTATCATTTCAAACGGCTCGGTTTTATCTATGATAAGCTCATGAAAATCACCCGGATGTATAAGGCAAATATACCCTCGCCTGACCCTAAAGGGAGTGCTGTTTAAAAAATGCGTGCCGCTTCCGTTTAGCACAAGCATTATTTCAAGGCATTCATGCCAATGCCTGCCTATATTTTCCGTGGTTATTCGCTTTTCAATCCAAAAATTCAAACCCTTGTCCCCGAATGTTTCCTCTGTCAAAGGTGAGTGCTTTACAATACCATCCATATTTTACTCCTAAATCCACATTCTTGCCGAATGCATCAAATTTAAATATGTGTCACCCTTTATAAGTATTAACTAAATTTTATCACGAAAACACGGATAAGTATATGAGTTTTGTTAATATAGTCTTGCACTTTATTCAGATTTGTATTAATATAACCCAAACAACCAAAAATGCCGCCCGAGAAGTCCGGTGTGTAGACTTCTCGGGCGGCATTTTTTATATGTCTATCTTAAAAAGTGGTAAACATCACTTTTTGCATAGTCCAAATTCGTTAAATCCAGCTTTGGCTTTTCACCTTTTGATATACATTTCTTCACATAATTCCTTAAATCCAATATATACTGCCGCATGATGGACATATTGCGCAAATACATATATTGGTTTGACCGGATTCGTGTCGCCTCTACAAGAACCATCAGCTCCTCACGCGCCCCTATAAGCCTTTCCAGTTCAGAAAGCAATTTAAACTCATCCGTGCGCCCGTCACCATAACTTTTTTGCATCGCCCAAAGTGTCAGGTACTCATCGGCGGTTGTACAATACGCCGACGCATTTAAACGCCATATATTATTAATTCTGTGCGAAGGCTGCTTTTCAAAAAAGGCAAGCGCCGCGGCTGCATTTCTTTTGCTTTTCTCCAAATATGGTATATAAAGTTTCTCATCTTCAAACATTGCCTTGTAAGCATCTCCGGGGAAATTCCTTGGGTATGACTCGTTCGCTCTTAAATATGAATAGGAATAGTATTCAAAAACGCTGTATAAATAATTATCATTCCTGTAATGGGGCATGATGTTATGCATCGAGCTGATAGCCTCTTCCGCTTGGCTGCATTCCTCCCCGTAATTTATGAAAGCATAGCGCTGATGAAAATCTTCGGGTTTTTCTATCATATTTGCATTCCACGAAAGCTCCGCCTGATACAGATAATTGTAGTCATAGCAATATTCGAATGAGCTGTACGACTCAATCCCCTCAAAGCCTCGTTCATGCGCTATGCGGGCACACGCCTGTATATTTTCATTCCTGTGCGTCGGAATAACCCAGTGGTAATACCCTGTCATGGGTTTTATTATACTGCGCATCAATGAATTAACTTCATCCTCGCGCTCGCCGAACATTTTACCGGGATATGAATAACTCCACCAGTCAATTACCGCAACATCATAAATATCAGCTTGCTTAAACTTTGAAACCAGGTCTTCATTAATCCTGTTCTTTTCGTTGAATAACATATCATGATAAATATATATATTTTTCATTCCCTTTGACTTTAGGTATGTGCAAATGCGAATGATGTATTCTATCATATTATCTATCTTGTCCTGCCCCGCACATTTCTCACAACGGCAAAACGGAGAGAAGGACTGCTTTATGTCATTGGGATTAATACCTATGGAAGGCCATACTTCATCAAGACCTATTTCAATGGAGTCAATGCCGCTCGGAGCGAGGTAACGCTCAATAATCTCATCATAAAGGTCAAACATAAGCTTATAGGTTTCTTCGTCCTCGGTACAAAAACCAAAGCCCGTGTCGTTCCCATTTTCGTCTTTTGCGGACACTTCGGGAAACATTCTCGGCAGGAGAGTATTGTGCCCGAGGCTGTTAAAGAGAGGCTTTATTGTAACATTCTTTTTCTTGCCGTACGCTATAAGTTCGCCCAAATAATCCTCCTCAAACATTGTGGGCAAAACATCTTTTTTATACACCCATTTGCGCTGTGCCGCAGAGTAATATTTAATATTTCTGGGCGTTTTAAGCTGGGGATATTTTTCAAAGGGTATGTACAGGTATTCGGACAGCATATTGTCATACTGCACACTCCAACAGCCGTAAACACCTACGGTAACTTGATTATATTTCATTTTTGAGAGATAATCTATACCGTCGCACCACTCCTCAAGAGTTGTGAAATCACTCCCATAGCGGCATTCCATAAACTGTCCTCTGTGCACAAATGACGGATAGTCTGAAATTTCAACAAACGGCAGGTAAATCTTTCCGTACTCTTCACGAATAAGTTGTGCAAAAGTAACCGCCGCATAATATGTACCGCCTTCGTCCCAGCCGCACAATACCGCTCCATTCTCGTCAATGTCTATGTAATATGCGTCCGCTCGTCCTGTTTCAACAAATTTAGCGTCTGTTGCATCTGTTTTTATATTAATAGGATATGCATTCTTGTCAGAGCTGTCCTCGACTGTCATTGCCTTGTCACAAAACTCTTTTCTCAGAAGGGAAACAGCCTCATCAAAAACACATCCGCCTTCCCCATAAACCAGTTTAAAAAATGGATTTGACACAGTGGCAATTAATTTTTCGCCACTCCTTTCCACGAGTTTTTGCGGATACGGTATGAGCATCTTTTTAAAGTCAGACATAATTACTCCTCCTCAATTTTATTGATTTCCAAGCCATTGTAACAGCTATGAATTACAATTGTCAACCAAAAGCCCGATATTCTAAAAACATGTCAACAACATCCGATAAAAAGGCAACTAAAAAGGGTCTGTAGTAAAATGAGCCGAACGCCCAAAGGGAGGTGTAGCAAAATGCTACACCTCCCTTCGTAATGTTAATATTGTTTTTTTGCAAGTTTTAAAATTTTATCGGATATTATATATCCCGCATCCGGCACAAGGCAACTGTGCTTGCAAAGAGAAGTTTCATACAGGTCATGCTCAAATGCCTCTTTTGTCGGAATGTAGCCGCAATATCCATTGCAAAGGGTAGCTATCAAATTCATTCGGGAAGGAGAATTCTCTCGTATATACTTGCCGAACCACGAATAAACCTCGCCGGGCAAAGCATATATTAAGGCATCTCCTATTCTGATACTTTGGATATAAACCCCGTACTGTGCATCTTTGTTTGCGGCATGATATGCAAACAAGTTTCTGATGGTTCTAAAGGCGCTGGAGCGTTTTTTTTCAAGCCATAAAGATGTCATTTTCTGCACATATTCATCCTCCGGCAACCGCTTGTCTATTAGAATGTATTCTTTTTCGGACGATACCTTGTCGGTCGAGGTCTCCTTAGCTGCCGCCACACTTCTTTCCACCTCGGCGGCAAGAATTTGCCCCATTTCAATATGCCTGTTAGGTTTTCTTTCGGTATGGACATTAATATGATTAATATCCCCGCATGCGCCAAGCAAAAATACGCTGACAAAGTCATTGCCGTAAATCTTCTTTAATTCTTTGGCAAGCACCGATGCATAGTCCCCGCTGTAATCCTTTCCTCCAACACAATCCTGATGGCAGGCAAAGCTTATAATGGCGCCCATGGGTTTGCCTGCCAAATCCTCAAAAAACAATGTGGACAGGTCAGGGTCATTTTCTGAAACGGGTTTTACAATATCCCCATTCCCTAAACCCGGGTTGGTCACAACAGAGCCGTCCTTCATCAAGAAATCACGGACGAATGAAATTGAGGGCACATGCCCCTTTGCATATTTCACCTTCCCGCCCGTAAGGCGTTTGTGCGCCAAAATTGCACAATCAGCCGCAAGGCGACACAAAACATCTTTGTATGCGGCGTCTGCATACACGTCAAGCTCAGGACTGTCCGAAATAGGAACACCTTGATGAGTGTGGGTTGCACACAGGGTCACGTTCTCCGGCGGTATTCCGGTATATTCCTTTATCCTCTCGGTCACCGCCTCATGCATCCCCTCCGGAAGCACGCAAGTGTCAACAGAAATAACTGCCACTGTGTTTTCGCCGTCGTCCGCCACCATTGCTTTGACAAAAAGATTGTCTAAAACATCTTCCGCAAAGCGAGGCGAATATTGTCCCCACATATATCCACCTAACGGAGGTGTGATATCCTTTTCATAAAATGCGATTTTAAGCATGATGTGTTCTCCTTTACGCGGTCAAAGCCCTATCTATTGTTGTATCTTTCGAGTGCGCTTTGTCTCATTTGAATAGATTTGCCAATGCCAAAGTTTTCAACCTGTGCAATATATTTGTCAAAGTTTTCAATAGGCTCTCTGCCTGTTACAAATGCTACGAACATTTCGTCCACATAGGTTTTAACATTTGCCATGATAGTTGCATCCTCGTCCATTTCACCCGCAAGAAGGGTTATCGGCGGCAGGATATGCTCACCCATATTAGTGTTTGACCACTTTTGGTATGCATCAAGCTGCTGCTTTGGATGCGCAAGGCTCTGCTCCACATATCTCTCGTCCTGTACAAAAGGTCCGCTGTAAGAAGCGCGCAAATAACGCGGAGCAACATTCGTAACAGATAATCCGTCGGGGTTGTTTGTCAAAAGTTCGGAAAGTATCGGCTCACCGTTTTCCATGTTATAGCTGACGCCCTCTATCCCAAAGTTATACAGCATGTATCCTTCATCCGTAAACCCGTAATCAAGGAACCTTGCCGCAAGTTCAACATTTTTGCATTTGCTTGCTATTGCAATGCCCACCCCAAGATGAACATTGTCCTCTTTGGTGCCAAATTCAGGTTTTTGCGTTGCATTCAAGGTCACTTGAGGTGTTGCAACCAAGTCAAATTCAGGAACACTATCAGGTTTTGCATCCAAATTTATTCCTATACCGCCCACAACTGCCCCATAATAAGCTCCCGCTTCACTGTTAAGTAGTTTTGATGACATATATTTGGAGTCCATACTCACCATATTATTATCCAAAATACCTGTGTCAAACCACTTCTTCATTCTTGTCAGCACATCTTTATACTCGGGCTGTGTGGGACCGTATTTAACATCCCCGCCATCAAGATAAAATCCCTCACCTATATTATGGGCGTACATAATATAGTTTCTCTGCGCAGGCATAAGCATGAGGGGAGCGCCGCTTGCGTATTCATCCTTAAATATTGTCAAAGCATCTTCCAATTCATCTAAAGTTGTCGGCACTTCCTTGCCTGCCTTGTCAAGCCAATCTTTCCTCAAAATAAGTCCCTGATAGGTTGTAAGCCAATCTTCGCCGCGCACAAAAGGAATTGTATAGTAATTACCGCCGTCGGTCTTTACTTTTTTATCTATATCCGGATTATCACCAAGGTATGCCCAAAGGCTGGGTGCATATTCTTTTAATATATCATTAAGCTTTAAAATATAACCTTCTTCTATTGCCTTGTCCGGTCCGCCCGCATAGCCGTTCCAACCGTATTGAACCATATCCGTAAGCTCATCCCCTGCAAGCATAATATTAAACTGCTCGTTTGCCTGCCCTGCCTGGGGGTGCATGTATGTAATTTTAACGCCTGTGCGTTTCTCAAGTTCCATCCCCAAAGGAGTTTCGGCAAAATTTGTGTAGTCTGTTGTCAGCATCGGATTAAGACTCATCCAGTAAGTAAGCGTATCTTCAGATTGCACGGGATAAATTTCATCCCCGTTTAGAATAACTTTTGAACCCTGTTGCTGGTTCACCCCTCTGTCACCGCATCCTGAAAATACACCTAAAATCATGATTACTCCCAGAAAAAATGCAAGTCCTCTTCTTTTTTTCACACCATTACCTCCTAATTTTTTATTAATTATTAGAGAAAGCCCTGTTTTATGAAAGCGAATAACCACCCCTTATATATAAATTTGCCGATTTTGGAGTTGTTTGGCACATATTTTTTCAAAAAATGCCCACTTCAATACATTTTATAAGTATTAACTAAAATTTATCATTAAAACGGAGTTAAGTATATGAATTTTGTTAATATATTCTTGTACTTTATTCATATTTTCTTAAAATAACCCGAATAATCAACAAAAAAGATGCCGAGTGCTGTTCGACATCTTTTTAATTGGTATGCTAAATCATCCGCCCGCAACCACTGTATATGATACGCCGGCAGTGTAAATACGCTGAAAACGCATATTTAAATGAGGTATGGGATATTCTCCTTCTTCGGTTCTGCAATCAAACCAAAGCCTTTCTTCACATAGTTCTTCCATGCATGAAATATCACCCGACAAATAATCGGCAACCCTGTCCCTTACGGTAGAGAACCTTGCAATTAACGTACCGTAATAAGAATCAAATATTTCCCAGCCGAAGGGCTTGTTATATGTCAGCCATGAACCTCGGTGCGCCTTGCGCAGTTCTTCCAATCTATCGGAAAGAATTAGGCTTTCATCGGAGAGAGCTTTTAAAGCCCCGTGGTCCCCTCCGTCATAAGCCCTCTTTAATCTCACACCGAAATCCGCCTTCAGCCTAAGTGTCGCCACCAAGCTTCGCATTACATCAAATGCAGGCTTTAAAATTCCGCACCCAGGACCCGCCCCCTCTAATTTGCTGCCGAGTTCCCCATAGTAATCCCTTGTGTTTAATGTTTCCACATGCTTATCATACAATCCGATAAGGGGGTCATTAAACAATAAATAGCGTGTTGCGTTAGCATCTCCGCCATCAGGGTGGTCCGCTTCTTCCAGTAACATAAAGTCTGAAAACTTCGCATCACAACAAAATTCAAATCGCTTTTCAAGCTGTTCCCTGTCATAGGTGCCATTGTAATCATATTCGGCATATAGCTGAAGGCCCGGCAATGAAGTAATAAGACTTGACTCGGCACCATTGTGCCAAACAGTTGCATTAACTTCTTTAACACCCTTTTTAACACATGCCTCCAAAGCTGAAATTGTTCTCCGTATTGTCTTACTGTAATGAGGGCAAAAGCCAATCCATGTCCAAATACCGCCTGAAAAGAATATGTTTTTGCTAAATTCCCTGTGCTTATCTATCATCGCACCATAAGTTTCTTCATCTTCGTTATAATAGTCCCAATATACCTGCTGCACATCTTGAGGCACTTTGTCAATCACGTCCTGAGGTATTTCCACATACGGCTCGTAATATCCGTTGGCGGGGGAGGCAATGCGGAAAAACATATCACTCCACATCATAGGGGCAAACCCGTACCCTTTAGCCATTTCAGTCACCTTTGTAAGATGCTCGCAAAATACGTCAAACCTGTTCCTGTAACCGTTTTTGTCCAAGTATGTGCCAAGTCCCATAGAATGTGCCTCGTCCATACCCATATGTATTCTGCGGCTGCTGAAGTTGTCTGCTATTGAGCGAAGCATATCGTCTATCAGTTTGTATGTTTCCTCACTCCCTACCAGCAGAATATCTTCGGTGTCCCTGTATGGCTTTGCCACATTCCATTTCAGAGCCATAGTCAGGTGCGCAAGAAACTGAACACAGGGAATTAACTCAATACCAAGTTTTAGCGCATAGCTGTCCATATCCCGTATTTCTTCTTTTGAATAACGCCCTCTCATATGCCCAAAATACGGACGGTCATACACTTCGTATGTATCCTCGGTATATAGCATAAAACTGTTAAGCCCCATAAGTGCCATACGGCGCATTATGTACTTGACCGTGGACGGGCGCATAACAGCGTTCCTTGACATATCAAACATTGCACCATTTGTATCAAATTTGGGTATTTCTGTTTTGGAAAATTCTTTTTTACCGTCTTGCAACGCCTCTACAATAAGTCCCAATCCCCTGAAAAAGCGTGATTTACCTCCGCCATAGGTAATCTTGGCTTTATCGTTGCCAAGTTCTACAAAAACCTTGGATTGCTCTATCTCTGCCATCTCTATAATGATTTCGGCCGAACCCTCGTCACAAATTTCTATGCAGAGTTCAGGTGCGAGAAAAGCCACTCCATCGAGTAATTCCTCTGATATTTTAAAAAATATCTTTTGCATTTGCAATCAGTCCTCCCATCTTTTCCTTTTAATTCCGCCGCAATTGCAGCAGATAAAGTATATAATATTTTTCATTACCTGTCAAACCTCAAAATGCTACTTATTTCCTGATTTCATAGCACTATGTACAGATATGTTACACCTTATTTAAAAGAATGTTCGGTTAGGTATTGCCTAAACCTAATATTTTATGTTATAATTTTTATAACTTAGTATAGGAGGATATTCATGTATTCTGTTCGTTTAAGATAGGCTGGCAATAAAAAGTGTAAAAACATCTGAGATGATGGGCTTTTTGTTATGCTTATTTTACGAATTAGGGCATGAATATAAGTGAATATGCCGTTTTGGTTATATTTTCTTGTCTTTTTATCGTTGATATGCAGGTCAAAGCTCGCAAGACTATGACCTGCCTTTTTATTGCCAAAAACTAAATTCAAAATAAAAACGCAAGGAGTAAAATACATGATAATAAAAACTTTAAATTGGAAACAGAAATTCTTTACTATATGGACAGGACAGGCAATATCCCTTCTCAGCAGTGCCATATTGCAAATGGTTATAATTTTTTATCTGACTGAAAAGACGGGTTCTGCAATGGTGCTTTCCGTAGCTTCATTGATAGGGTTTATGCCTTATGCTATTTTAGGCCCTGTAATCGGTGTTTTGGTAGACCGCTATAATAGAAAAATAATTATGATTTTTTCTGACTTAATCATTGCCGCAGCAGGGGCGGTATTAGCCATTGTTGCTATGTATACTGAACTTCAAATTTGGATGATTATGGCGGTTTTGTTTGTTCGCAGTGTCGGAAGCGCTTTTCATTCTCCGGCGTTGGGTGCTGTAACTCCTCTTTTGGTGCCTGAAAATCAGCTGACCAAATGTGCCGGTTATAGTCAGTCCATGCAATCTATCAGTTTAATAATAAGCCCTGCAATCGGTGCCCTATTGTATTCAATTTGGGAATTAAATGCGATTATTACCCTTGACATAGTTGGAGCTTTAATTGCATGTATTACCGTTGCAGTTGTAAGCATCCCAAAATTGAATGTCCCTCAGAATACTGTAAAAAGCAACTTTGCCAAAGAGATGAAAGATGGATTAATTGCTTTAAAAGAAAATAAAGGTATTTTTACCCTGCTGCTTATAGGAACAGTATATATGCTTATATATATGCCGATTAATGCACTTTTTCCGCTAATAAGTATGGATTATTTCGGCGGCACACCTGTGCATGTTTCAATTTCAGAGGTTGGATTTGCCGCGGGTATGATGGCGGGCGGATTTTTGTTGGGGCTGATGGGTCACATAAAAAAACGAACCCTTCTAATCACCGCATCCATTTTATTCATGGGGTTAAGCTTAACCGTATCCGGATTACTTCCGACAGGCGGGTTTGTTGTGTTTGCAATATGCTGCTTTGTGATGGGGCTTTCCGTGCCGTTTTACAGCGGGGTTCAAACAGCCTTTTTTCAGGAGAAAATAAAGCCGGAATATTTAGGGCGTGTTTTCTCACTGACAGGAAGCATCATGTCATTTGCAATGCCCGTTGGTTTAATTATTTCAGGTGTTTTTGCCGATAAAGTTGGCGTAAACCGTTGGTTTTTTATGTCCGGAATTTTAATTATGGTTCTTTCTGTCTTTTGTGCGTTGTTTCCCGCTTTCAGAAAATTAGACGAGAAAGAATTGAGCGACGGCACCTGATGGGAAATGAAATTAAAAATATTTTTAGAGATACAAAGAGTTTTGTTTGGTTCGCACTATAAATTTGATATTCTGATACGGTTTTGATATAATCAATTTCAGCAGACTTCTTGAGATTTTAAAACGTAGGAGGATTTAATTATGATAACCAAGTCAGATCTGAAATATCTTAGGCGCTGCATTGAGCTTGCCAAAACTGCACTGGAGAAAGGTGATGAACCTTTCGGCTCTGTCCTCGTTTCAGCCGACGGAGAATTGTTGGCGGAGGACCATAACCACGTTGCGGGCGGCGACCATACCAGGCATCCGGAGTTTGCTTTGGCAAGGTGGGCAGCCTCAAATATGACAGCCGAAGAAAGAGAGCGGGCGACAGTATACACATCGGGAGAGCATTGCCCAATGTGTGCTGCGGCCCATGGTTGGGTTGGGTTGGGGCGAATTGTTTATGCAAGCTCATCTAAACAACTGGTTGGGTGGTTAAGCGAAATGGGGGTCAGTCCCTCCCGTGTTCGAAACCTCCCCATCCAAAACGTTATTCGTGATACTATAATAGACGGTCCCGTCCCGGAACTCTCCGAGCAGGTCAGGGAACTCCATCGTCTGTTTTACGAAAAAAAGGGTTAAAAAAGAAAATACAAAAATACTGCTTTATAATACAATTTTTATTTTTAGATTGTATTTTACTATAAAATATTGTAACATTATATAAATGAGATAAAAAAGAAATCTTACTAAGGAGATGTCATCAATGATAGGAAAGTTTTTTTACCGTGTTCTGTGTGGGTTTTTCCTGGGACTAAGCATTTTCGCCCCGGGTTTTAGCGGAAGTATTATAGCGATTGTTATGGGAATATATCAAGATTTAGTACGCATAGTTTCAAATCCTTTTAAAGATTTTAAACAAAATATGAAATTTCTTTTTCCGCTTGGCATCGGCGCAGCAATCAGTGCAGTTTTGTTTGTAATTTCCTTTAAATTTTTGTTTGATACATATGAAAAAGCGACATATTTGCTTTTTGTGGGGCTAATTGCCGGGAATTTACCTGTTATCCTTGCCGAGGTAAAAAAGTGCGGTTTTCAGAAACGTTATCTCTTTGGGGGTATTGCCGCCTTTGGCGTGGCATTGCTTCTGGGTGTTTTGGCGGCGGGCAGCGGACATGCCTCCGCTGCGGATGGAATGAATGTCGCCTTGCCACTTTTGGCGCTCAGCGGATTGGCGGCGGGTGTTACCGCTTTGATGCCGGGTATGAGTGTTTCTATGGTTCTAATCATTATGGGTGTTTACAGCTATTTAATATCCGCCGCAGATGCACTCTTGCATTTGGATTTTGCGTATCTGGTTCCTTTTGGGCTGTTTGGTATCTGCACTGTTATCGGATTAGTGCTTACATCAAGGGGAATTAAATCAGTCTTTGAGAAGTTCCCCGGCTTTGCCAATTCCACGATATTAGGGTTTATGTCAGGCTCCTTAATCGGTATCTTGATACAAAGTCTTAGCATAAACGATTTAAATTTCGACTGGCTGCTCGGCGGTGCAATGCTTACGGCGGGATTAGCCGTTTCCATGCTGTTTGTTGTGCTGGGGAAGGCTATGAACAAGGCATAGGAAACTTTTTTAAACGGTTCGAAGGGCGGGCTTTACGCACCGCCCTTTTTTCGTCAATGTTTTAAGTGCCACTGTTTATCCGCTTTTATACCTCTCTAAACCCCTTGCCTATAATGTTGCTGGTATTTGAAATCAGCATAAAGGCATGGGCATCAACACCCTTTACAAATTTTTTAAGCAAAACCGCTTGTGGATTACTCATTGCCGTCAGCACAACAGTTCTTTCATCCCCGGAAAATGCACCCGAGCATTTCCAGCTTGTTGCGCCCCTCTTTATATTTTTCTTAATGTATTCACAAACCTGGTCTGGGAAATCAGTAATTATTATAAAATATTTTGAAAGGTTAAGGTTTTCAATAACACTGTTTACAAAAAGCACCCTTGCCAAAAGCCCGAACACCGAAAAAATACCCGTTTCAACATCAAAAACAAAAAATGAAGAGGCAACGATGATAATATCCGAAAAAAACAGGGCTTGTCCAATATCAACCGAGGTATATTTCCTCAGCAGCATAGCAATTATGTCCGTGCCGCCGCTGGTGGCAAAATTGTTAAACAGAATGGCACTGCCAACCGCCGGCAGCAAAACCGAAATAATAAGCTCCAAAAACGGTTCACCCGTCAAAGGCGCATCCAACGGCACCAGCCTTTCAAGCGCAAACAGCAGTCCGCTTAAAAGCAGACTGCCATAAACGGTCTTTATGCCAAACGACCTCCCGAATGCCGAAAATCCAATCAAAAGCAAGAAAACATTTATAATAACAACTATTGCCCCGGGGCTGATGCCCTGTATAATACTCCCTAAAACAAGGGATATACCCACCACCCCGCCGGTTATAAAATTATTTGGAAACTTGAAAAAATATCCTCCCGCCGCCACAAGTATAACACCAAGCGTGATTAGAAGAAATTCTTTTATCACTGGAATGTGTTTTTTCATTTTTTATTTTTCTCCGTATAATTCCATAAGTCAATACACATTTCGTCAAGCCCTCGGGTTGCTTCCCACGAAAGCTCCGCCGCCGCCTTTTTGGGGTCTGCATAGCAGGCGGCAATGTCCCCGGGGCGTCTGGGTGCAAATTTATATTCCACCTTCTGTCCGCTTGCCCCCTCAAAAGCTTTTACTATTTCCAAAACGCTGTATCCGTTTCCCGTGCCAAGATTATAAGTAAAAACACCTCTGTCACGGGTAAGCTTTTCCATTGCCTTTAAGTGCCCCAGTGACAAATCCACAACATGAATATAATCTCTTACACCCGTACCGTCTTTTGTATCATAGTCATTTCCGTAAATATTTAAATAGGGCAACTCCCCCACCGCAACCTTCGCCACATACGGCAGGAGGTTGTTGGGAATACCGCTTGGGTCCTCCCCTATCTCTCCGCTTTTATGCGCACCTATGGGGTTAAAGTACCTAAGCAGTACAATGCCCCACTCGTTGTCGGAAACATAAATATCCCTTAAAATATTTTCAATCATCAGTTTTGTGCTGCCGTACGGATTTGTGGTGTGAAGTGGAAAATCCTCTTTTATCGGCACGGTATGCGGGTCACCGTAAACCGTGGCAGACGAGCTGAACACTATGCTTTTAACCCCGTGCGCCGCCATTGACGAGCAAAGCACAAGCGTACTCATTATATTGTTTTCGTAGTATTCCATGGGTTTCGCAACCGACTCACCCACGGCTTTAAGCCCCGCAAAATGTATAACACACGATATTTCATTTTCGTCAAAAATTCTGTCCACTGCCTTTTTATCAACCAAATCCACTTCGTAAAACGAAAAAGAGCGCCCGGTGATTTTTTTTATTTTTTCCAATGCCTCCGGCTTGGAATTTACAAAATTATCAGCCACCACAATGTCAAACCCGGCATTTAAAAGCTCAACACATGTATGGCTGCCGATATAACCTGCGCCGCCTGTCACAAGTATCTTCAAACCTATCATCTCCCTAATGCAATTTTCATGTAATATTGTACACCAAAGTTATTAAAATGTAAACATCAATTTACTCCATTAAAATAAAACCCAGCTTTTCTTGCATTTGCGGAGTTATTATGTTCGTTTGCATTATACCGTTTGCTTTTTGAAACTTGTTTGCGGCGGAAATAAGCGACGACTGATACATTCCGTTTGCATACCCCGAAAAGTAACCAAGCTCCGCCAAGCGTTTTTGAATACGCATAACATCCGCCCCGAACATACCGGGTTTTAAATGCCTAAATCCGTTCCCAAAATCCCCGTAGGGACCGTCGGCAATAATAACAGGTGTGCCGTGCGGCACGATTTTGTATAACTCCGCCACATCCTTGTTGTACATTCTTATACAGCCCTTAGACGAGCTCCAGCCGATTGAATTGGGATATATTGTACCATGGATACCGTATTTCCCCCATGGGACATTAATCCCCATCCATCTGCCGCCGAACCCCTCCCCCCAGGTATCCTTTGACACGATTTTCCATGTACCGATAGGCGATGGAGTAGAAAGTTTTCCGCCCGCACAGGGGTATTCCTTGATAAGCTCCCCGTCCTCAAACAGGTAAAGACGAGAGTCCTCAGCATCTACAAAAATTGTGTATGGATTGTTTTTTGCCGCTGCAATTATCAGCACAATGACCACAGTCACCAAGACTAAAAACAAAGCGGAGAATATATATTTTTTCATAGTAAATATATATTCGCCCAATCTCAAATTATAACATTATTAAAACCTTTAATTTACACCCGGTACCAACGGACCCGCAAGTTCTGTCAGGAAGAACAGCTTTCCGGGCAATGTGGGCATATATGTTGAGGGTATCCACCTCGT
>CAZNYY010000017.1:0-15774 GCA_964577335.1 uncultured Oscillospiraceae bacterium
AAAAATGAATTGGCTAAAAAATACAATGTGCAAACGGCCGAAACAATATGGCAGGCAAAGCGAAAATGTCCGGATTTGGTTATTGTGCCGCCCCATCATGATATATACGCAAAATATTCGGTAATGGTAAATGAAATATATGCCGAGTACACGGACCTTGTTGAAAAATTCGGTATTGACGAATCGTGGCTTGACGTGAGCGGAAGTATAAATTTGTTTGGCAGCGGAGAGAAGATTGCAGACACACTTCGTGAGAGGATGAAAAAGGAAATAGGGCTTACCATATCGGTGGGAGTGTCCTTTAACAAGGTGTTTGCCAAGCTTGGGAGCGATTATAAAAAGCCGGATGCCACCACCATAATTTTAAGGGAAAATTACAGGGAAATTGTTTATCCCTTGCCGGTGCGTGCATTGCTGTTTGTGGGCAGGAACACGGAGAACACTTTGTCCCGCTTAAATATTAAAACCGTTGGAGAGCTTGCAAATGCCGACCCCGATATGCTTAAAAAACGCCTTGGAAAAGCGGGTGAGCAGCTTTACAGGTACGCCAGAGGGCAGGAGGACAGCCCTGTTTCGTCGGTGTTTGATGAGGAAGATGTAAAATCCGTCGGCAACGGGATGACCTTCAGGCGAAACCTTGTGGGAGAGGAAGATATAAAACAGGGTGTGATGGTTTTGGCAGACAGTGTTGCAATGCGCATGCGAAGCCAGGGTGTTAAATGCCACACAATTCAGGTTCAAATTAAAAATCCTGATTTTAAAACAATCTCAAGGCAAAGGACTTTGGAAAGACCCACACATCTTGCAAAGGAAATTACGGATGTTGCTATGGAAATTATAAAAAATTCATGGGATATAAAGGCCCCAATCCGAATGATTACCGTCACAGGCTGTAATTTAACTAAAGATGGAGAAAGTGTACAGCTAAGCCTGTTTGACGAGGAAGGAACCTTGAACAAGAAACAGGAAAGCCTTGAAAAAACAATTTACAATTTGCGCAGTAAATATGGAACGTCGGTCATAACCTCTGCTAATTTAATAAAAGATGATATAGGCATCAAAAAAAATAAAGCGCAGACAGATGATAAAAAGTAAAAAAAGATTGATTATATCGGGATTATGTGATATATATAGGGTAAATTTATTATAAGGGGAGATTGTCATGAACTCAATAAAATTATTCCAAGTGTCGTCCTTGGAAAAGGTTTTTTGGGATTACTCGTTGCCTGAAAAGGAATACACTTCGATGTCTGCTTTTAAAAACGAAAAGTTTTCATATCAAATAGCGTGTATGACGGATGTTTATCCGAGGGTTGCGGTTAGGGTGTCGGTAAAATCACCGCTTGAGAAATACATAACTCTGCGCACTGCCGAGAATGTGGTGGTTGACACGCCTGTTCATCCCGGTACGGGGGACGAAAACTATTTGCGTACCGACCCCGGACTTTACCCGGATCTGCTTTGTGAGCTTAGGGACAGCTGTTTTGAGCTTGCCGTCGGCAGGTTTAAAGGGCTTTGGGTCACAATGGACACAAAGGGTGAGGTAGCGGCGGGAGAATACCCCGTTGAGATTACAATTTCGGGGAAGAGCCACGATGGTACGGAGTACAGTGCTTCAAAAACCATGAATGTTGAAATTATTAATGCACAGTTGCCGCCGCAGGAGCTTATTTTTACCCAATGGTTTCATTGTGATTGCCTTGCAAGCTACTATAAAGTTGACGTGTTCTCGGAAGAGCATTGGAATTTGATTGATAAATTTATGAAAACGGCGGTTGAAAATGGTATTAATATGATACTTACCCCGGTGTTCACTCCCCCGCTTGACACGGCTGTGGGGGGAGAGCGGCCGACGGTTCAGCTTGTTGCTGTCACCATCGAAAACGGAAAATACCTCTTTGACTTTTCAAAGCTTTTAAGGTGGATTTCACTGTGCAAGAAAAATGGAATAAAATATTATGAAATTTCGCATTTGTTCACACAGTGGGGTGCTTTGTACACTCCAAAGATTATGGCATGGGAAAATGGTGTTGAAAAACGTATTTTTGGCTGGGATGTTTCGGCAACCTCGAACGAGTATAAAGGGTTTATGGACAGTTTTCTGCCTGCCCTTATTGAAGTGCTGAAGGAAGAAGGAATTGACAAAAACACTTATTTCCATATATCAGATGAGCCAAATGAAACTCATATTGACCAGTATAAAGCCGCCAAAGCAGTGGTTGAAGAGCATTTGAAGGACTTTACCATTATTGATGCGCTGTCAAGATATGAGTTTTACAAACAGGATATTGTTAAAAATCCGATACCGGGCAATAACCATATGGAAGAATTTATTGAAAACGGTGTGGAGAATTTATGGACATATTACTGCACATCTCAAAGAGTGGAAGTGAGCAACAGATTTATTGCCATGCCCTCCTACCGAAACAGAGTAATAGGCAGTCAGTTTTATAAATTTGATATTAAAGGATTTTTGCAATGGGGATATAATTTTTACTATTCCCAGCACTCACGGTATCTCATAAATCCCTTTATGGTGACCGATTCAATGTACGCATTCCCATCAGGTGACCCGTTTTCCGTGTACCCGGGTGAGGACGGACCGATTGAAGCGCTAAGGCTTTTGGTGTTTTATGACGCAATACAGGATTTGCGTGCAATGCGCCTGCTTGAAAGCTTTATCGGCAGGGAAGCGGTGATTGGGCTTATTGAAGATGAGGCGGAGATGGAAATTACGTTTAAGAAGTACCCGCACAGCAGCGATTTTGTTTTAAATTTAAGGGAGAAAATCAATATGGCTATTAAAAGCCATCTATAAATCATTATGTTAATGCGGCGGGGGAATAATCGCCTTCGCCGCTTAATTGACACAATTCTTGGATAAAGGGGCAGTATGTATGAAAATCAAAGTCGGTATTTTAGGGTATGGAAACTTGGGCAGGGGTGTGGAATGTGCAATCATGCAAAACCCCGATATGGAGATACGGGCTGTGTTTACCCGTCGAAACCCTTCGGATGTCAGCATTTTAAGCGAGGGGGTGGGGGTATACGGCATGGAAAGCGCCGAGAGGATGACGGATGAAATAGATGTCATGATTTTGTGCGGCGGAAGTGCCACGGATTTGCCCCTGCAAACGCCTAAATTTGCATCTCTGTATAATGTTGTGGACAGCTTTGACAATCATAAGGAAATACCAAGGCATTTTACCGCAGTGGATGCGGCATCAAAAAAAGGCGGCAAGGTAAGCATAATTTCATCGGGGTGGGACCCGGGGATATTTTCAATAAACCGGCTGTACGGAAAGGTTTTCCTGCCAAGCGGGCAGGGGGAAACCTTCTGGGGGCGGGGTGTCAGCCAGGGGCATTCGGATGCGGTGCGGCGCATTGAAGGTGTAAAGGATGCCAAGCAATATACAATCCCCGTTGACGGAGCGGTAAATGCCGTTCGCAGCGGCAGCCCGGTAAAGCTTCAAACCCGTGACAAGCATCTTCGTGAATGCTTTGTGGTGTGTGAGGAAGGGGCGGACAAAGTGCGCATTGAAAATGAAATTAAAACAATGCCGGGTTATTTTGCGGAATATGACACAAGGGTGCATTTTATAAGTGATGAAGAAATGAAGAAAAACCATTCGGGTTTACCCCATGGGGGCAATGTAATTAGAATAGGGAAAACAGGGTGGAGTGAAGAAAACAGTCAGATGATGGAGTTTAAAATAAATTTAACTTCAAACCCCGAGTTTACTTCAAGTATTTTGGTGGCATATGCCCGTGCTGCATACCGTATGTACAGTGAAGGTAATTATGGCTGCAAAACGGTGCTGGATATTCCGCCCGCCTATTTGTCGCCGCAAGACGGCGATAAGCTTAGAGCAGAGTTGTTGTAATTTCCGATAAAAAATCCGTGATGTTATTTTAAACATCACGGATTTTTTGCAATACGGTTCCTACCCTCCGAAGAAAGTAATAAAAATACCCGCTATTAAGGCAGAACCGATGGTGCTTGCGACAATGGGACCCATGGCATGCATCAAAAGATGGTTATGCGGGTTATATTCCTGCCCGAGGGTTTGTGAAACACGTGCCGCCATCGGCATTGCGGACACACCGGAGTTACCAATCAACGGGTTTACCCGCCCGCCCGTTATTTTACATAAAAGCTTTGCAATAAGCACTCCGCCGATTGTTCCAAAAGCAAATGCAAAAAGCCCAAGGCAAATAATCAAAATCGTATTTACATTCAAAATTCTGTCCGCCGTGGCAGTAGCACCTATTGAAACGCCTATTAAAAGCGTCAGCACATTAAGTAAATGGTTTTGCAGGGTACGGATATATCTTTCCGTAACACCGCTTTCTCTTATTAAGTTACCAAGCATCAGCATGGCTATAAGCGTACCCGCAGCAGGCACAAAAATAAGGGTTGCAAGGGTAATTCCAAGTGCAAACAAAATTTTATGCCGCCTGGTTATTCTTTTGGGTTGCTCCATTTCCACAATTCTTTCTTTGTTTGTTGTAAGCGCCCTCATAATTGGCGGCTGAATAAGCGGAACCAATGCCATGTATGAATATGCAGCTATAGTTATTACAGGAAGCAAGTCCGGTGCCAAAATACTTGCGGTATAAATTGAAGTCGGCCCGTCGGAACTTCCAATCATACCGATAGCGGCTGAGTTTTTAAGGTCAAACCCCAGCTGCGGGAAAAAATGTCCAAGAAGAAACGCACCCCCCATTGCCGCAAAAATCCCAAGCTGACCTCCAAGCCCTATCAGAGCGCTTTTTGGCGAGGATATAAGCGGCCCAAAGTCCGTCATAGCGCCGATACACAGAAAAATCATCGGCGGGTAAATACCAAGTTCAATCCCCTTGTATAAATGATAAATCAAACCGCCTTCATCGTATGTTGAAAGGCCCGCCAATGGAATATTGGCAATCAGCATACCAAATGCCAGTGGTAAAAGCAGCAGCGGCTCATATTTTTTGACTATTGCCAAATAAGCCAGCAGCAGGGCAAACAGCACCATAATAATTTGCGGTATGCCTATCTGCATAAAACTAAAGCTCCACCATGATGTCAATAAAACCAACTCCTTTATTATATGTTTATATAACCATCATGAACAATCATTGCATCCAGCTTATTCCCTTCTTTGCAAAGTTCACATTCGCCCGGGCTGAAGATTTTATAGCCGGGAATGTCCTCACTGGTAAACATGGAGTGAATTTCGTGTGCGGAGGTTTCGGGATAAGCATTAAACAATGCCGATATCCCTACCACGATACCGCCGTAGTATGAAAGCGCCTCCAGCGCACCGTTTATGGTAGCGCCGCTTGATATTGAGGAAACTAACAGCAGCACACTTCTGTTTAAAATCGACTCCTGTATATTACTTTGGAACATCCATTTTCTATGCACATTGCTCATGGGTGTTACAACATGAATTTCTTTTCCGCTGTTTATTATTGCGGTTCCTTCCTGCAAAAGCTCTTCCGCCATATATGCGCCTATTACCTCGGTCCCTTCCATGCATACAATGGTGTCAACAGCCGTGCTTGTCAAATAAGGCAGCGACAATTCTACCGCCACGTCCCTTGCAAGCGCCGAATTGGTTTTTAAATTATGCAAATCAAGATAATGTGTCAGATGAAAGTGGCTTGTGGTGAAATGCCCCGGTATTACGTTCATTTTAATCAACGAGTTTTTCGTGAATGGAACGGTGAAGGTTTTGTTTTTCATCATCATTTCTCCTTTACAAAATAAAAATTTTAGATATTATGTTTGAAAAAACCTCAAGAAAGAACACATTCCGAATTTGGATTTGCAGTGAAGGATATTCTCGAGTAAAACTATATCACAAATTGAAGGTATTTACAAGCAGAAAAGCATATTATGCGGTAAAACGGTTGTAGGGTTCTAATAGGTGGGCTACTTTCCATAAGGATGATTTTTTAATTCAAACAAAAAAGACACTCCTGTTTTGTGACAGGATTGCCCCTAAATGGTCGCATTTGCAAGTAAATTAGTGCAAAAATTAAATTTACCAAAACATATTCCAATCGACAATTCGATAAAGTTCCTTCATATCTTTTAAAAGGGGTTTTTCAAAATTTGATAATGCTCCGTATTGATGATGTCCGAAAACCAGCATAGAGCCAAAAAGCGGCGACAAGGGTCTAATCATTTTGCCATGCGGTCCGTAGCAGCCATATAAAAATGGGACGCTCAGCCTTTTCTTAAGTTCGGCGGTTGTGTTTAGCATATGCAGTGCATGGTTGGCACTTTTGCAGGCAGTAATTATTTTCACAATATCCGCACCCCTTGATTGTATTTCAAGCGCAAGGGAAACCGCCTGCTCTTCGGAAAGCTCAACATACACATGAGCCGACATCAGCACCTCTGCTCCCGCCTTATGAAAAGTTTCTATTATTTGCTTTTGCTTGGCTATAACCTCAGGGCGCATGCTGATTTCTTTTGGATTTGAGGCGGCAAAGGCGAGATTGCAACCTTCCAAGCTGCCTATTGAGTCGTAATCAAAAGTGTCAGCCCTTAAATCAACACATGAAAAGCCCGCCCTAACCGCTTCTGCCTGAACTTCTACTTTCTGTTCATCAGTTTGCCCGTTACCGTTAGGGTAATTAATTGCCATTATGGGTAAATCGGTAGAGGCGGCTATTTGTTTAAAACAATCAAAATTATGATATTGTTCCTCCATCAGTTGAATATGCAGAATAAACGCATCCGCACCGTCGCACATACAGTTTTTTATATCCGAGGTGGCATATTTGGGGGTTCCTTGGCGGATGGAGCCGACCAGTAAGGGTCTGTTATGACCGAGAAATGTTTTGTTCATTATTTCACTCGCCTTTGTGACAGAATACCATTCATTTTAGTGTTTATCGGAGTATCTTCCCACATGGTATTCTTTGATAATGCCGCCAATTCTTTTTCAAGTCCTTTTCTAAGTGGCATAAAATCCGATTGGCTAAGCCCTGTTGCTTTCAGTATTTTAGAGTTGTCCACGACTCTGTTAAAGAGACGGTCGTATTTCAGCTGATATCCTGCGTAAACATTATTTTCTCCGAAAAGGCTTAGATAAGTTGATGTTTCAACGGTGATATACTCAAGACCGATAAGTTCCTTGTAATAATCGGCTATTTCTTGCCAACTTCGGTGTTCGGCAGTGGAAACAGTATAGGTTTCCCTTTTAGCCGCAGGGTTTAGCACCAAACGAGCAAGCATATCCGCAACATCTCCCGCCCAGCTCATTGTTCCCTGTACAGACATTGCCTCCCTCGGAAGAAGAACAGGCAGACCCTTTAGCGCACGGCAGACAACTACATTCGCCTCAAGTGTTACAAGCTGAAAGCGATATTTGGAATAGGTAATCGCAGGGCGAATAATAGTCCAGTTATCAAAATCAGATGCCATTAGAATATCCTCCTGACGTGCTTTGTACAGCGAATATTCGTTTTGCTCCGCTGAAAGAAAATCCTTATCCTTTGCCACGTCCAAAAGCCTTGGAGAATTTTCTGTGATAACGGAGCTGTCGGCATAAACACGATATGTGGAAAAAAACAGATAATGCTCGGTGTTTTTAAGTATTAATTCATACCGTGCCGAAAATTCTGCGGTGGTATAGAGCATGAAGTCGACAACGGCATCATATTTATTTTTTAAAATTTCTGCAAGAAAGATGTCGTCTTTTGCGTTTGCCTGTGTGTACGAGATGTTTTTATTTCCGCTTTCGGTTTTGTCAAGGGAAACCACGTCCACTATGTAGCCCATATCCGCAAGCTTTGGTACAAGATACACGCCCATAGCGCCCGTGCCGCCTAAAACAAGGATTTTTTTATTCATGCTTTTTCCTCCCGAACCGTAAGCACAACCTTGCCGACGCTTTGTCCTTTTTCAAGCAGTGCATGGGCATCTTCCGCTTGCGTTATGGGCAAAGTTGCATAAATGGTAGGGCGCACCTCGCCTGTTTCCACCTTGGGCCAAACTTCTTTTACAAGGCTTGCTAAAATATGTGCTTTAACTTCCTGGGGTTTGCTCCGCAGTGTGCTGCCAATCAAACGAATATTCTTCATAAACATAGTGCGCAAATTGACATCTGTCATATCGCCCGCCAAGGTTGCAATCATAATCCATCGGCAGCCGTAAGCCACATAGGGGAAACATTCTCCAACCTTTTCACTGCCCAAACAGTCAATGGCAATGTTTATGGGATTTCCCTTTTCAGCCTCGGTTTTTAGTACATCGGCAATGTTTTGGGTTGATGTGTCAACAACAATATCTGCATTTAAATGACTGATGGAATTTGCAATTTCAGCGGACAACACGGTAGTTATAACACGAAGCCCGAAAGCCTTTGCCATGGGGATAATAACACTGGCAAGCCCGCTTGTGCCTGCATGCATCAAAAGGGTTTGCCCTGCCTTTGCGCCGCCCTCAATAAATAGGTTTAAGTATGCTGTTGCAAAAGCCTCGGGCAGTGCCGCCGCCTCAACCATGCTCAAACCTTTTGGTATGGGCATTAGCATACTGTGGTGAACCGCCGCATACTCCGCATATCCGCCGCCGCCCAAAAGAGCGCATACCTTGTCGCCGACCCTCCAGTCACTCTCGGATTTAGCGTTAGGTGTTATTTCTTTTATTACACCTGAAATCTCCAACCCCGGCCACTCGGGGCACCCGGGAGGGGGAGGATATTCTCCTGCCCGTTGCATCAAGTCCGCTCGATTTAAAGCCGCTGCATAAATCTCTACCAACACTTCGCCGTCTGCTAACACAGGATTTGGCACATCACTCCATATTAAGTCCTTATTTTCACTGATTAATACTGCTTTCAAAACAACAACCTCCTAATTTTTAACATCAAATCCACAGGCGCTTAGCACCGCTTTTTGAACCAAAAGCTCATAGTCATAAGCAAACCTGTTTTTTTCGCCTGTTTCAATAAGTTTTGCAAATTCCAGCATCATCTTATCATACCTTCCTGTCATTGGCGGCATGGGAACAATACTTTTGCAGTCTGTATAGTCACGCTCCACAGTCATTTCCTTTAATGAGAGAAAAAGCTTTGGCTGACTGTTATAATCACCTTCAAGAGGACGTATTTCAATTGACCCCCTACTCCCGCTTACAAGAAGGGAGCGTCTGCCATAGCCGTTTACATCGTTAGATGAAGCCTCGGCAGTGGCAATGGCATTTTTATATTCAAAAACCGCAAAACCCGTGTCAATTACATCCACACCGTCAAACCCTGTTGATTTATTCATGGGTATAATTTTATGAGGCTTCCCCATAACCAGTAAAATCAAATCCACCATATGACAGCCTAAGTAAAACATATTGCCCCCCGGAAAAGGTTTCATCCATGCCCGTTTTTGGGGCGGATGATAGGTGTTCATCACTGCATGAACCCTGAATATTTCGCCGAGCATACCGCTTTTTACTGCGTTTATACAATACTCAACCGCAGGATTATAACGGTACATATAGGCAAGCTGAACAATTAGGTTTTGGCGTTTTGCATCCCTCAATAACTTTTCAAAGTCCTCGGCATTACCTCCGGCGGGCTTGTCGATATGGACATGAAGTCCTCGGTCTATACATTTTTGTGCCGTATGCACAAGGGAAAGTTCGTCGGTTTCCACCATCACCGCATCAAGCCCGGGGGTATTAAGTAATTCGTCAACACTCATAAGGGGTATGTTTTTATAACAATCCTGTCCACCCATTGCTTTGCGTACCTCGGTATTTTCCTCCGCAATGCCTATTACCTCGAAAATATGCAGAAACTTACGAACACAGCTCATCTTTCCTTCGGCATGGTCATGTGCCATTCCGATTTGTGCGATTTTTATCATAATTGCTCACATCCCTTGAAACCTATTTTATTAAAATCATACGCCATTGACAACAAAAGTTCAATATGTTATTCTATTTTAAATGATAACAATACTATTGTTTTTTGGAGGTTGCAATGAAGGAACTATCTCTTGGACTGAATCAATTACAGGCGGCGAAGTATGAATATATGTCCGAGCATGTTTGCAATTGGAGTGAACATCCACGCCCGTTCTCGACTATTGCTGTCATGCAAAAGGGGAGCGGGCGGTTTGTTACTGCCGATAAGGAGATAAATATCGCAAGCGGTGACGTGTTTTTTATACCTGACGGGTCTAAATATATATCCTATTGGAAAGGCGAAAATGATATCTTATATTTTGCTATTCATTTTCATTTTGATAAATGCCACCATGAATTTTCACCGCAAAGATTTTTACTGCAAAAGATAGATACCTTAACACCCGATAAGATGTTGTCGTGGTTTGAAGTCCTGTATAGATACATTTTGAAGGGCGGATATGCACGCTTAAAGGCTTGCGGATATTTCTATGAGTTATATTCTGATATTCTTCCGCTGTTACAACATAATGAGCTGCATATGGATACACTCAGCAATATAAAAACCGCTGTTGATTATATTGAAAAAAACAGCGAGGAGGATGTTACAGTAGGGGAGTTGGCACAAATGTGCTTGCTTAGCTCATCGAGGTTTTATGCGCTGTTTCGCAAAACTATGGACTGTTCACCTATTGCTTATCGAAATAATATCCGCATCCGAAAGGCAGTAAATATGTTGGACAGCGAGCATACCATCGAAGAGATAGCAAGAACGGTCGGTTTTTCATCCGCGATTTATTTTCGCCGTATTTTTAAAGAAATAATGGGTAAGCTGCCATCGGAGTATAGAAAAAATTTAAAATTTAATATTGATGAGCTAACTAAAAAAACATATGTATAGAGGTTGCATTTTAAATCCTGACCCGAAAAAAGTGGGGCTGCATCACAATGAAAAATTGTGATACAGCCCCACGATGAATTTATTATTATCGAAGGTTAATTTTATAAACAGTCACTCCCGACAAATGGGTGTTTAAAACAATCTCCTGTACCCCGTCATGGTCTATATCCATTATAACGGGTTTTGCTATTGAGCCGTTTGCCAAGCTAAGCTCTAAAGAAGGGGGAAGCTGTATTTTTTGAATTTCATTTCCCCTGCTGTCCAGTATCACAAGACTTCCCGGTTTCTTGCTCGCCTTTGCTGCTATTGTAGTAAAAATAATTTCGGAAAGTCCGTCACCGTTTATGTCGCAAACCGTAAGGGGTGAGGCAATTTCCTTCGTGGTGTCGTCACAAACCCAATAGGACCAGAGAAGGTTTTGCTCTAAATCAAAACAAAATACCTTGCCTGATGCCGAAGGGTACAAGATTTCATTCCTACCGTCAAAATTTATGTCGGCAACAACCGGGACAATGGCGCAAAGCTCCATCTCAAGCCAGTCGGTTGTTAAGACTTTACCGGTGTCATGGGGCACGGATGTCCAGTCATATTTATCGGTTTTAAAACGTGTTCTGTCGCCGTTGAATATAAATGGAGTTTCGTAGATGGGCAGCTCCGGCCATGGGAATGCCCTGTCGTTTACCGTTCCAACAACCACCACTTCGTTTATGCCGTTGCCGTCAACATCACTGATAATCGCCCGATTGTTTGTAAACACCGCTAAATTTCGTTTTTCACGGGGCAGTGTTGTCAAATCAATCGGCATATTTGTCCGCCAGTCAACACTCAGTCCCCAACCTTCATTTTCAACCATTTTTTCAAACTCATAATCTTCCCATGTGCCTACCCTGCCCCAGCTTCGCCCGCCAAACACGGGGTTTGCCTTTATAAGATTTCCCCTAATATCGTAGGCACACAAAAATTGCAGGTCGGAAGGTACCACTATCTCGGGGGCGCCGTCTCCGTTTATATCTCCAACGGCAATGTTGTTGTTGAAAATACCATACTGGTAGCCCGTGTTTTGAGAAAGGTCGGTGTTCTTATTGGTATCAGTATAATCATTTAGCTGCGGCCAGCCGTCCATAAGGTTTCCCCATGCATCAAAAACCCAGACACTTGTACTGGTTTCCCCGCTTGTTCCCGCTATAATTTCAGAAAAACCGTCCCCGTCAAGGTCATAAACAACAACACTTGTCACCGGCTTTGGCAGCCTTTTTGGCCAGCCCGATTTAAAATACCCCTCGCTGTCGTAAACCGCCAAAACCCCTTGCCAAAACTCATTATTTATGGGGGTGGTACCTTCAAAACTAACGGAATGTCCCGTGACAATCTCGAAAGCGCCGTCATTATTAATATCCTTTGTTATAATGTCGGCAAAAGCACGCCCTATCGGGTGCACATCCGCATTTGACCTGTCGTACCCCGAGGGGATTTTCCAGTTAATATTACCCGTTGCCGCATCTATGGAATATATCGCATATGCGGACGAAATTATCTCCAACCTGCCGTCGCCATTTATGTCCAAGACGGAAGGGGTGGAATAATATGCCTCGTCAATATGCCCCTCGGGATGCCTGCCTATACCCGAATACATAAGGGAGGGGGTGTCTATAACACTGCCTCTGGTGTAGAAATTTTGAATTTTGTTAAGGTTTTCAAACATATTGTACAGCATGGTAAACACTTGTTCACGGGTTATATTGTTTAGGGGGGACATATTATTGCCTCCGGTGCCGTTTATAAGACCGAGGTGGTAGGCACGGCGAACATCTTCCATTGCCCATGCGCTTACCAGAGAGTGGTCCGCAAAGATTATATGGTCGAGATTTGCCGTGTTGTATTGAATTTGGCAAACCCTAAGCAATCTCATAAAATATGCTGTCATTTGCTCCCGTGTTACAAGGGAGCGGGGAGCGAAGTTTTCAGGGGAAATCCCGCTTACAAGCTCCAGTTCCCTTGCCTTTGTGACATATTTGTCCGCAGTGTCGGAAAACGGCGGGGCACTGCTGTCAAGCACGACAGGCAGACCCATCAGCGCAAAATAGCTTTGCATAATATAATATACACATTCCTCACGGTCAATTTCTTTTTTATACTCATCATAATATTTGTCATCTATGACGGTGTTTTTCATCAGAAAATTTACTGCGGGAACTGCATAATCCGCCGGCGGCTCGCCCGTTCCCATATAAATACCCCCGCTGGTGGAATTGTCGTGCAATTTCTCTGTCGGCAAATCCAAATTAGGGAGAGGGGGAGGGACGGGAAGCGGGGAAGGCTCCGAAACTGCCTCGAAACGGTGTTTAAAGGTTTGGGCAAAGGCCTCTGCCCGCGTTCCTTTCACTCCTTTTATTATAAGCCCCGTGTCCTTGCCAAAAGCAAAGTCACCTATGGCAATAACCGTGCTTGGTATTGTAACCGAGGTCATGGTGTTGCCCTCAAAGGCATTAATGCCGATACTTTTCAAACTGTAAGGTAAATTAATATTACCAATGGGGCAACTTTGAAACGCCCCCGCACCTATTGTGGAAACATAATCGCCCAAATAAACATTTCTAAGGGAGGTACAGCCGCTAAAAACATCGGTTGACAAGGTTGTCACACGAGGGGGGATATTCACACTTGTCAGTCCCGTACAGTTCCTAAATGCACGCCTTCCTATTGCGACAATGGAATCATGAAAATTCACACTTGTAATAAAACTCATCCCGGAGAAAGAGTCTTCTCCTATACGGTAAACCTCCGCCGGAATATTAACCACATTTGAAGTTCCCGTGTACGATACCAATGTACCGTTTTCGATTATAAACTCGGATGCCAAGACATTGCCCGAAGGAAACACCGCCATTAAAAACACAGCGGCAAGCAGTAAACTCAGGATCTTCTTCAAAAAAACCAACTCCTTAATTTTTGGTATAATGTCTGCATTGCAGACATTATACCATTTCTTGTATTAGGGAGTCAATAATTTTGCCAATTCAGCTCCAAAACGATACTTTCATGCGCTTTTAGCATAACCGCTAACTGCTTATCTTTATAGGTAAATTGTTTTTTTGAGCGTATATCAAACCCGTCCAAATCTATTGAAATAACCTTTGTATCATCATAGTCGTTCCAATTTACAATCATTACCGTGTCACAAGATGTCCAAAGCGTTGCCCGTACATCCCCTTTTAGGAAAGTTGGTACCATGCCTTCTTCTTTTTTATACCTAAGCGCCTCTTTTATAAGGGACATGCCCCGATGATTTAGCTTTGTCAACCTGTCACTTAAAAATATATTGCCGCCGCTTAGTGCCACAAAGTTTGCCCATGTTTCGGCTTCGTAATAATTAAAGTCGTCCCCATTTCTCCATCGCCCAAGATGTGTACCGTCATATTTATGTGCGGCTTGGTAGTTTTTAATTGGATTTAGGACATTGGTTTCCCTCTCGACGGAAGTGTCGCCCCCTCTTACAACAATAAAATCCAAATCGTTTCTCCATATGGTGTTTTGGTATTGATAGGCGTACTGAAGGGAGTCTATAACCCACTCGACATGAGGCCAGCAATTATGTATATCAATTGCAATTCTTGCAGATTCAGCATGGTCCGCCCCGCATTCTACCGGGAGCGAGCAACCGATTACAATACTCTCAAACGTGACCGCATCCCTTATTATCTTAAACAATTCAATTATGGCGTCATAAGGTCCTGCGGTTTTGTCATAAAAATACTCCGCTTTAAGCAGGGAAGAAACATAGTCAACCTTAAACAGTCTAAATCCGTCATTATAAAGTCCTTTAAATAAATTGTAAATAAACTCTCGCCCACGGGGGTGAGTTGGGTCTATCATAAAATCCCCGCCCTCCCTGCAAGGCTTGGGGTCGCCGTAGCTGTCGGGAACAAGCATATCGGGCGTTCTAAGGGCGGGATATGACAGGGGGTTCGCATGGACGGGGGAAGTCCAAATACCGGGGATAAAACCCTTTTTAGCTATCTCATCCGCCGTGTATTTCATACCTTTTGCAAATTTATAGTTAGGAACCCATTCGCCCCAATTATGCTGCCAGCCGTCATCTATTGCAATATATTTTATTTCGCCTGCAAGCTCACTGTCGCCCGCAATAAAATTAACATTTTCCATAATGTCATCATGGCTTACCGTGCTAAAATAGTAATCCCATGAGTTCCAGCCGACTGATTTTGGCTTAGTGATTGTTGATTTGGGCAACATACTTCTAAGGAAATCCATGCCTTCTCTTGGGGTGCAGTCCTCACAAAACCATGCAAGTTGGGAAGATACTTTTTTTGCGCTGCTGTAAGCGGGTGTAAGAACAGTTTCCGCCGAAAACACTAATTTATCATCCGTTTTTGCCGCCCTGGAATTAAAAATAAATTTTAAGGGTATAACCTGTGCAACCATAGCACCTTTTTTGCTAAGGTCCTCAAAAACACCTGTTGCCCTGCACGCAAACCCCTCGTCGTGCAAGTCACTCACGGTTTTAATGCCGGAATGCTCAACACGGTTGCCAAACATTGGAACAGCCCAGTCCGCCATATTGTTCTTACAGTCAACCCTATAAAAGCTGTCCATTTGTTTGCAGCCGATTGGTTTGTCACTTTTAAGCTCCAATTGTACAAGAAAACCCAATGCGCATGGCGTGAAAATCCATCTTATGGAGATTCCGTCCTTCATCCCTGTGAAAACGGTGGAATTACCCTCTCTTTCACTCTTTAGTTTAATGTCCTTTGAATGAAGAATTTGTTTTTCCAAATGAATTAAAAACCCCATTCGACTTATAATTTTTTTGAAATCCATCTTAAGTTCCATAGCCTTTCTGCCCACAAAATAAAAATAACAAATTCACTTGACCTTACCGTGGGCGGGTAAGGCGTATAATGGAACTTATGCGCATCGCCGCCATGCCTTTGGCGAAAATTTCGGCGGC
>CAZNYY010000018.1:0-15373 GCA_964577335.1 uncultured Oscillospiraceae bacterium
GCAATTGCCGACCCTCCCGCAAGCCACCCAAGCCGTATGATATAGCCGCCGTCAAGGGCGGCGGTGTTTCCCATATTCATTGCAAGTTCACGGATGATGTAGTAAATTGCAATGAAGGGAACAAAGGAAACCGCTACACTCAAAACAGCAAGAATGCAGGATAAATAAACAAGTGCCTTTTTGGTAAATGTAATCTCCCACATACGTTTCATGCCGTTTTCGCTTTGAACATTTTCCTTACCTGAACCGGACATAATACCCCTCCTTTTGTTTTTAAGTTAGTCTTTGCTAACTCATGGTTAAAAAAATATACCATGCAGGCTTTTGTTAGCTATTGATAACTTATTGTTCTAAAAAATATGACCTAAGCCATATTTTTTAATAATACGAAATAAAGATTTCAAGGTGATGGTTCATGAAACATTTCATTAAATAGGCTTTTCCAGCCGCCGGTATAAAAAACACATAAAAAATCAATGTTCTGGGTGGCCTGCTCATAGCTCATATTGTGGCGAACAGGTTCAAATATAGCATTGATACAACTCTCTGAAATCGTGTGAATCATGGAATGGCTAAGTTCCACCTTCACTTTTTTTCCCTTTTTCAGCCTGTCTAAATAGGCAAGGGTGTGTTCTATTTCGTAATCAACAATGGTATGGACAAAGTCCTCTTTTGAAGATCCCTCCGCGCCCGCTACCAGCAGCCTGAAAACATCAAAATGCTTATAGATAAATTTATAAACTTCATGAAGGTCATGGAGACTATTCTGGGCCGTAATTTCACCTACAATACCGTCTGCATTATAGTAGGCGGTACTAAGCGTTCCAAACATTTCTTCAACCTGCTTGCAAACAGGCTCTACAATCGCCTCAAACAGTGCATTTTTATTCTTAAAATAGGCATAAATCGCCCCTGTTGTCATGCCTGCGGCAGCTGCAATATTCCGAAGGGAGGCGTTCTTAAATCCATTTTGCAAAAAGTCCTGCTTGCCAAAATGGAGAATTTTTTCCTGCGTATTCATCTCGTCAGTCACAATAGCACCCCCTTAAAAAGTAAATAACACAGTTATATAACGATGTTATTATATCTAAACATTTTATTTTTGTCAAGTAGGATTTTTAAAAAGTTTATGCAAATAATTCTTTATAATCTCCAACTACCGTTGTTTTCCCAAACTCCGTCAGTTTGATAACGTTGTTCTCAATCAAAATACTTCCCTCTTTTTCCAGTGCAGAAATAATACGTTTTGTAAAGTTTTCATCCCAGTTAAGGTGGCTTTGTATCGTGCCTACCCCATTCTCAATCTGTTCATTTTCGTCATTCTCATGATTAAGCAAATGAAAAAGAAGAAGTTTTTTGGCAAAGATGATTTTTTGCCTGCCCCTGCGGCTAAGCACACTGACAAGACCTCTTTTCGGTGCCGCTATAAAAACAATCAGGAATATCAGTCCCGTTGCAACAGCCATACTGCCTGAAATGGATACATCAAAAAAAGCCGCTGCTTGATAGCCCAAGGTTCCGCTCAGACCACCGATAAGACCGCTTAAAATAAGCATATGCTTTAAGTTGTCGGTCAGTAAATATGCCGTAATGGGCGGACCTATCATAAAAGCAACTACTAAAATAGAACCCACCGCCTCAAATGCACCGACAGCGGTCAGTGACACCAAGGTCATGAGTAAATAGTGCATAAACCCGGGTGCAAAGCCTAAAGCTGCCGCCAGCATGGGGTCAAATGTGGCAATCTTCAGCTCTTTGAAGAAAACCGATATCACAATAAGGTTAATCGCTAAAAGTATAGCGGACACATAAATACCCTTCGCACCGATGTCAATGCCCGATACGACCATGCGGTTAAAAGGAGCAAAGGCAATCTCGCCCAAAAGCACAGAATCCGTGTCCAAATGTACCCCTCCTGCATACCTGCTAATCAAAATAATTGCGATGGAAAACAACAGAGGAAAAACAATACCAATGGCGGCATCTTCAGCCAAAAGGCGTGTGCGGTGCAAGGTTTCCGTCAGCCACACGGTTGCCACTCCCATCAAAACCGCACCTATAATCAGCAGGGGTGAGGACAAATCATGGGTAATAAAAAATGCCAAAACAATCCCCAGCAAAATGGTGTGAGTGATAGAGTCGGTCATCATTGCCATTTTTCTAAGCACTAAAAACACACCCGGCAATGCACAGGTTGCCGCTACAATCACCGCTATCAATTGTATTTCAAATGGTGGGGTCATGAGAAGCCCTCCTTTCGGTTTTTTCTTTGACGGTACAGCTTATAAAGAATTCCTCTCCCCGGTGCCGCTAAGACACTGACAATCACAATGAAGCTGACAAACACCACAATGGCAGGACCTGTGGGAAGTTTTGTGATAAGGGAACTGGCGGCAGTGCCCACAATGCCCGACAATGCCCCAAAAACCGCCGAAAGCAAGACCATAACCCATAACTTATCTGTCCATTGCCGTGCGGCTACCGCAGGTGCGATAAGCATTGCGCTCATGAGGATAACTCCCACGGTTTGCAGACCGATAATAATCGCCACAACAATCATAAAGGACATCAGAAGATTTAAAAATTTAGGGGAAAACCCCATGCTGTGGGCGAACTCACTGTCAAAGGTATAGAGCTTAAATTCTTTCCAAAAGAGTGCGACAATTGCAAAAAGTATCACTCCGCATAGCAGCATCAGCAAAACGTCCCTTTGCAAAAGTGTAGAGGCCTGCCCAAAGATAAAACGGTTCAAGCCCGCCTGATTGGCACTGGGTAATTTCTGAACATAGGTTAAAAGCACCATGCCAAGTCCGAAAAATACCGACATAATTAGGGCAAGGGCACTGTCAAACTTAATTCTTGTGTGCCGCACAGTATTAGTAATAAAAAATGTTGCCAATAGCCCTGAAATAAGTGCGCCAAACAGCAGCACCTCTGTGTTCTTAGTCCCTGTTAATATAAATGCCATAACAACACCGGGAAGTGCAGAGTGGGAAACGCCGTCTCCCAAAAGACTTTTCTTTTGCAATACGGCAAAAGTGCCTAAAACACCACTGATTGTTCCTAAAAGTGCCGAGCCTAATGCCACTGTTTGAAAGGTGTAATCTGTTAATAAGCCCATTAAAACAGCCATATTAATTTCCATAGCCTTTCTGCCCATAAATAGCAATAAAAATACCTATATCCTTGCCTATAGGCAGGCAAGGCGTATAGTGGAAATTATGCGCATCGCCGTTTCGTCCGCAGACGAAAACTTCGGCGGCGCAAGAAATTCAGCCGAAGGCTTTAGTTTGGATTTATTCAAACTAAAGCCCACTCCTTAAAACATCGCCCGTGCTGCGATACGTTTTTTTCAGATTTTCCTCATGGAACACTTCCTCAACAGGACCGTTTGCCATAATCCGAATATGGAGAAGCGTTACCCAGTCAAAATATTCGGGAACCGTTTGCAGGTCATGGTGAACAACCACAAGGGTTTTCCCCTGTTCTTTTAACTCCTTTAAAAGCAGTATAATGGCTTTTTCGGTTTGAGCGTCAACGCCTTTAAAGGGTTCATCCATAAAATAGATGTCCGCCTGTTGAACCAGTGCCCGTGCAAGGAACACTCTTTGTTGTTGCCCCCCTGAAAGACGGCTTATTTGCCGCCTTTCATACTCTGCCATACCTACCTTTTCCAAGGTTTCCCTTGCCAGCGCAACATCTGATTTTCCGGGGCGTTTCACCCAGCCCAGCCTGCCATAGCAACCCATCAATACCACATCTAAAACCGTTGCCGGAAAATCCCAATCCACACTGCCGCTTTGGGGAACATATCCAATATTCCTTTTTAGACGCTTGGTGCAAGGTTTTGCAGCAGGGCAAAAAGTTACCGTGCCGGATACGGGGGTAATCAGCCCCATGATTGTTTTAATCAGCGTTGTCTTGCCCGAACCGTTAGGTCCCACAATGGCTATGAGTTTTCCTTTTGGCAGTTTGAGGTCTATATACCATAAAACAGGCTTTGTATCATATGCAACCGTCAAATCCTCAACAGCTACCGCATAGTTTTTCATACTTTTCACCCCCATTATTTCAGTGCATTTGCAATGGTATCAATATTTGCTTTGAAGGTCAGAATATAGGAATTATGTCCTGATGCTTTATCCCCCAGGGAATCGGAATACAGCTCTCCGCCGATGGCAACATCAAATCCCTTTGCTCCCACCGCCGCCTGCAAGGCTTCAATTGTTTTAGGCGAAACGGATGTTTCCACAAACACCGCTTTGATTTGACGCTCGGCAATAAAATCTGCCAAGGCACTTACATCAGCCGTTCCCGCTTCTGCATCGGTACTGATTCCCTGAAGCCCTTTCACTTCAAAGCCATAGGCATTTCCAAAATAGTTAAAAGCGTCATGAGCCGTAACAAGCACACGAGAACTCGGCGGCACCTCTTCTGCTCTGCTTTTAATATAGGCATCTAACTCATCAAGCTCTTTTAGGTACTGATTAAGATTTTCTTCATATAAATTCTTATTCACGGCATCAGCTTTTGATAACCCATCCGCCACGGCTTTTGCGGCATCCTTCCATAAGGATACATCGAACCAAACATGGGGGTCATACACGCCCTTATCTTCCTCATCCGCTAAAAGTTTTGCTTTGTCCAAGGCATCCTCTATGGATATAACGGTGCTTCCCTGGGGCCCAAGAGTTTCAAAAATCTGACCCATTTTTCCTTCAAGGTGCAGACCGTTATAGACCACAACATCTGCATTCTGAATAAGCGTAACATCTCCTGCACTTGCCTGATACAGATGCGGGTCAATTCCTGCGCCCATCAAACCGTTAACCGATACGGCATCGCCGCCGATTACCCGAGATAAGTCTGCAAGCATCGTTGTCGTTGCCACCACATTTAATTTTCCATCATCCTCCGTAGTGACCGTTTTCCCGCAACCTGAAATTACAAGTATCACGCTTAGCATAAGTAAAAATAACCAATTGTTCTTTTTCATAATAATCTCCATTCCGCCGCCCCGCACCGGCACAAATAGTAATGAAAACTCTCTTATCGCGGGGCAAGGAATGATAAGAGATTATTTAGCGCATCGCCGTTTCCGAACAAGGTGAGGAAAATTTCGGCGGCGCATTAATTCCGTCGGATTTATAACGTGATTTTTCACGTTATAAATCCCTTCTGTTCTAAATATCTACATAAATACTTTCCGCAGCCTTATGACTGATTTGTACTTTTTGTTCTACCATTTGAAGTGTAAAGGGTCCCTCATATGCACCGATTTTAAGCACTTTGACTTTGCTGCCGATTTCCACTCCAAGTTCTTGAAGATAATCAAGTAGTTCCCGCTCCTCATCCACCTGTCGAATGTGAGATATGTCCCCTACGGAAAGCTGACTGAGTGTCCGCAGCTTCAAATCTTTCATATGACCGTTTTCGTCCGGAATGGTAAAACCATGGGGGCAATGCTCCGGATAATTTAAAAACTTATCCAGTCTGGCGGCAAGACGGGGAGGGGTAATATGTTCGAAAAGCTCCGCATCTTCATGAGCCTCGCTCCATGAATAACCCAAGTGCCTAAGGAGGAAAACTTCCCAAAGGCGGTGTCCCCTAAGAAGAGTAATGGCTTTTCTGATGCCTTCATCGGTCAAAGCAGAACCTTTATACGGCTCATACCTAACTAAATTTTCCCGATTTAACTTTGTAAGCATCTCGGTTACGGACGCAGGAGCGATATCCAGCGACTTTGCAAGCTGTTTATTGGATACAAGCCCTTCCGCTCCGCCAAGCTTATACAGTTCCTTTAAATAATCTTCTTTATTTGCTGTCATGTATACACTCCTTTTTAGGTATGCCTAAATTTATTTTATTATATACCTAAATTATATATGTGTCAAGTACATAATAGCTAAACTTTATTAATATTGTTATATGTGGGAAAGGTGATTCTCTTACCAAATTGTATGATGATTAAACTGCAGAGGTGATGAATATACTTTAAAGTAAGATGAAAATATAAAGTGTTTGATTCACATAACCCGCAACGCAAACAGCGATTTTCACACCGTCAGAGGATATCAGCTGATAAACCGGCAGCAAAATCTAATTGCCCCGCCACCTGTTTTAAGGAAACATCTTACAGAAAAAACCGCCTTCACGGGGGTTGACAAAGTGCCGTCTGTGCGATAAACTGATATGAACAAATGTTCCTGTGGGAGGTGTGTATGTGTTTTCGCTTGTTTCGGATTATGTGCCGAGGGGTGACCAGCCCGAAGCTATCAAATCTTTAACGGAAGGTATTTTAAAAGGGGAGAGGGAGCAGACGCTTTTGGGGGTGACGGGCTCGGGCAAAACTTTTACAATTGCAAATGCAATAGCAAAAGTAAACCGCCCTACATTGGTGCTTGCCCATAACAAAACCCTTGCCGCACAGCTTTGTAGTGAGTTTAAAGAGTTTTTTCCAAATAATGCGGTTGAGTTTTTTGTGAGTTATTATGATTATTATCAGCCGGAGGCGTATCTTCCGCACACTGATACTTATATAGAAAAAGACGCCCAGATAAACGATGAAATAGACAAGCTGCGACACAGTGCCACGTCCGCTCTGTTTGAGAGGAAGGACGTGATAGTTGTGTCAAGTGTTTCATGCATATACAGCTTGGGCGACCCGAGGGATTACGCAAAACTTATCGTGTCACTCAGACCGGGGATGCAAAAGGACCGTGACGAAGTAATACGCAAGCTTGTGGACATACAATATGACAGAAACGATATTAACTTTGTCAGAGGGAAATTTCGTGTGCGGGGGGACATTCTTGAGGTTTTTCCTGCTGCATCATCGGAGAAGGCTGTGAGAATAGAATTTTTCGGAGATGAAATTGACAGAATAACCGAGATTGACGTTTTGACGGGGGAAATTTTAGGAGTGCGAAACCATGTTGCCATATACCCCGCATCCCATTATGTTACAACTAAGGACAGGCTTGACAGTGCAATAAGCCAAATAAGGACAGAACTTGATATGCGTGCGGCGGAGTTTGAGGCGGAGGACAAAATTCTTGAGATGCAGCGCATTATAACCCGCACTAATTACGATATAGAAATGATGCAGGAAATAGGCTTTTGTCAGGGCATTGAAAACTATTCAAGATATATAAGCGGAAGGGAACCGGGCAGTGCGCCGTATACTTTGATGGACTATTTCCCCGACGATTATCTGCTGGTGGTTGACGAAAGTCATGTCACACTGCCGCAGGTTAGGGGGATGTATGCGGGTGACCATGCAAGAAAAGTAAACCTTATTGATTACGGTTTTCGTCTGCCCTCCGCATTTGACAACAGACCTTTGAATTTTGATGAGTTTACGGAGAGAATTAATCAAGTGGTGTATGTAAGCGCCACACCATCCGAGTATGAGCGCAGCCGCTCGGCAAGAATAGTGGAGCAGGTTATAAGACCCACGGGGCTTGTTGACCCTGAGGTTTTGGTGCGCCCTATAAAGGGACAGATTGACGACCTTTTGGGGGAGATATATAAAAGGGTTGACAAAAAGGAAAGGGTTTTGGTTACAACACTCACAAAGAAAATGGCGGAGGATTTGACGGACTATCTGCGTGAGGCGGGGGTTTTGGTAAAATATATGCACCATGATATTGAAACCCTTGAACGAATGGAGATAATAAGGGATTTGCGGTTGGGCGTTTTTGATGTTTTGGTGGGGATAAACCTGCTGCGTGAGGGGCTTGACCTGCCGGAGGTGTCGCTGGTGGCTATTTTGGATGCGGACAAGGAAGGGTTTTTAAGAAGTGAAACATCCCTTGTTCAGACAATAGGACGTGCGGCGAGAAATGCCGAGGGCAAGGTTATTATGTATGCGGACAAAATTACCGGTTCAATGGAGCGGGCGATTAAAGAAACCGAGCGCCGCCGAAAAATTCAGGAGGAGTACAACAAAACGCACGGCATAACGCCAAAAACCATCAAAAAAGCCGTGCGGGAGATTATAGAGGCGACACAGACCGTGGAGGCAGAGGGACAAACCCTAGGAGATGATGAACTTTTGGCAAGGCTTACGGATGAGATGAGCCGTGCCGCCGCCGAGCTTAGGTTTGAAGATGCGGCAAGATTGCGTGACAAAATCAAGAGAATTTCGGGCGGAGATGCGCCCTTGGAGGAACGATGAAAAATAAAATAATTATACGGGGTGCAAGGGTCAATAATCTGAAAAATCTTGATATTGACATCCCGAGAGAACAGCTTACGGTGCTTACGGGGCTTAGCGGCTCGGGCAAAAGTTCGCTGGCGTTTGATACAATTTATGCCGAGGGGCAGCGCAGATATGTTGAAAGCCTTTCCGCATATGCAAGACAGTTTTTAGGGCAGATGGACAAACCCGATGCGGATTTGATTGAGGGGCTTTCCCCCGCAATTTCAATTGACCAGAAAACAACAAGCAAAAACCCTCGCTCAACCGTTGGAACGGTGACGGAGATATACGATTATATAAGGCTTTTGTATGCACGAATAGGCGTGCCCCATTGCCCCGTGTGCAAAAACAAAATAAATCAGCAGAGTATAGACCAGATTATAGACGCGGTTTTGGATTTTGAAGAGGGTACAAGACTTTTTATAATGGCGCCTGTTGTGCGTGCCAAAAAGGGTGCCCACCAAAAGGTTTTTTCGGATGCGAAGAAGAACGGGTTTTTGCGTGTTAGGGTTGACGGGGAAATGCGTGAGTTGACAGAGGATATACAGCTCGAAAAAACAAAAAAACATAATATTGAAATTGTGGTTGACCGTTTGATAAAAAAAGATGAAATAAGAAAAAGGCTGGCGGATTCGCTTGAAATGGCACTGCAAATGGCGGGCGGCTTGGTGCTTATCGGCACGGGTGACGGCGCGGAGCATATGTTCAGCCAAAATTATGCGTGCCATGACTGCGGGATAAGTATTGAGGAGTTGTCGCCCCGCTCATTTTCGTTTAACAGCCCTTTTGGCGCCTGTACCGCCTGTGACGGGCTTGGCAGCCTTATGAAGGTTGATGCGGCAAGGGTTTTGGGTGACCCCGACAAATCTCTTATAGACGGCGGCATTGTGGCAAGCGGGTGGAGAGCGAGTGACAGGTTCAGTATGTCGTCAATGTACTTTGGGGGGCTTGCAAATCACTATGGTTTTGATGTGAACACCCCTGTTTCAAAGCTGTCGGACGAGATTATGAATATTGTTTTGTACGGCTCCGGCGGCGAAAAAATTAAGTTTGATTATAAAAAGGAATACGGCGGCGGGAGTTACAGCGCAGTATTTGAAGGGGTTATTCCCAATTTGGAGCGCAGGTACAGGGAAACCTCGTCCGAATGGTCGAGGGGTGAGATAGAAGGGCATATGAGTAACAAGCCCTGCCCCCAGTGTAAAGGTGCAAGGCTGAAACCCGAAATACTTGCGGTAACTGTGGGGGAGCTTGCGATAAACCAGTTGACGGACCTGACGGTGCGGGATGCGGCGGAGTTTTTTGGTACCTTGAAGTTGACTGAGAAAGAAACGATTATAGCGAAACAAATTTTTAAAGAAATAAATGCAAGGCTTGGGTTTTTAAATACAGTGGGACTTAGTTACTTAACCCTCTCCCGTGCGGCGGGCAGCCTTTCGGGAGGGGAGGCGCAGAGAATACGCCTTGCAACGCAAATCGGCTCGGGGCTTGTAGGGGTTTTGTATGTTTTGGACGAGCCGAGTATAGGGCTGCACCAAAGGGACAATGCAATGCTTTTAAAAGCCTTAAAAGAACTTAGGGATTTGGGAAATACTTTGATTGTGGTTGAGCATGATGAGGAAACGATGTATGCCGCCGACCATATTGTGGATATAGGTCCGGGTGCGGGCATTCACGGCGGTCGTGTTGTGGCACAGGGCACGGGTGAGGAAATTAAGGCTTGTGACGAGTCGCTGACGGGGCTGTACCTGTCAGGGAAAAAGCAGATTAAAATCCCCGAAAAAAGGCGAAAGCCAAACGGAAAATATTTAGAGGTGCGTGGGGCTGCCGAGAACAATCTCAAGAAGATAAATGTAAAAATACCTCTGGGGCTTTTTGTGAGTGTCACAGGAGTTTCGGGTTCGGGCAAAAGTTCTCTTGTAAACGAAATTGTGTATAAGGATTTGGCGGCAAGGCTAAACCGTGCAAGAACTGTCCCCGGCGCCCATACTGAAATACGGGGGATAGAGCATCTTGACAAGGTAATAGCCATAAACCAAGCGCCGATAGGGCGCACGCCCCGTTCAAATCCGGCGACGTATACAGGAGTTTTTACGGATATACGGGAGCTTTTTGCCCAAAGCAATGAGGCGAAAATGAGGGGGTACAAATCGGGCAGGTTCAGCTTTAATATAAAGGGCGGCAGATGTGAAGCATGCACGGGTGACGGTATAATTAAAATTGAAATGCATTTTTTGCCTGATGTTTATGTCCCCTGTGAAGTTTGCAAGGGGAAGAGGTACAACAGGGAAACACTGGAGGTTACTTACAAGGGCAAAAACATATATGAAGTGCTTGATATGACGGTGGAGGAAGGACTTGAGTTTTTTGAAAACCTGCCCCGCATCAAGCGAAAAATTCAAACATTGTACGATGTTGGTTTGGGGTATATAAAAATAGGTCAGCCGTCAACCCTTTTGTCGGGCGGCGAGGCGCAGAGGGTGAAACTTGCAACAGAACTTTCAAAGCGTTCCACAGGCAAAACCATGTATATTTTGGACGAGCCTACAACAGGACTTCACACGGCGGATGTGCATATGCTGATAGATGTTTTGCAAAGGCTTGTGGAGGGAGGAAATACGGTAATTGTGATTGAGCATAATCTTGACCTTATCAAAACCTCGGATTATATTATTGACCTGGGTCCCGAGGGCGGGGATGCGGGAGGTATGCTTGTGGCGGAGGGCACCCCGGAGGAGGTTACGAAAACCAAAGGGTCTTATACCGGAAGGTATTTAGATAAAATTTTAAATTTAAAGGAGTAAAGTTATGAAGGTTTCAGTCAGCTCATACAGTTTTAATCGCCTTATAAAGGCGGGGGTTATGACCCAGAAGGACACCATTTCAAAGGCGGCGGAACTTAGGTTTGATGCTATTGAGTTTTCGGAGTTGACACCCCCGGAGGGCGTGTCCCTTGAGGATTATGCAAGGGAACTCAGGGAAGAGATTGACAGGGTTCGGATACCGATTAACGGCTTCGCATTTTGGGCGGATTTTTTAAACGGTTCCGAGGGCGACACGAAAAAGGAAATTGAGCGTGTAAAGAAAATGGTTGACATAGCGGAAATTTTGGGCACCCCCGTACTTAGGCATGATGCCACAGGCGGTGACGGTCGTCCGTTTGACACGGTTTTGCCTGTGCTGGCGGCGGCTTGCCGTGAAATTTCGGAATATGCCGCAAAAAAAGGTATAAAAACCACTGTTGAAAACCACGGCTTTTTCTGCCAGGATAGCACAAGGATGGAAAAGCTTGTTGCCGCTGTAAACCATGAAAACTTTGGACTTTTGGCTGATATGGGTAATTTCCTGTGCGTGGATGACGACCCTGCTCTGGCGGTGTCAAGGGTAGCACCGTATGTGTTTCATGTTCATGCGAAGGATTTTTATGTAAGACCCGCAATGGGACCTGACCCGGGTGAGGGTTTCTTCCGTTCCAGAAGCGGAAATTATCTTCGAGGCGCAATAATAGGGCAGGGGGATGTTCCTGTTTTGCACTGCTTGGCGGCATTGAAAAAGGCGGAATATGACGGATATGTGGCGATAGAATTTGAGGGTATTGAAGATAATATTTACGGCTTGAAGGTGGGGCTTGCAAACCTAAGACGTTATATTTCCATGTTGTAATTTTAAGATAGCGGAATATTGCCTGCAATTATGTTGTAAAATAGTTTAAAGATGAAAATATTTTATGGAGGCAGAACATGGACAGAAAAAGAACAATATGGATAATTATAGTTGCGGTTTTAGCGGTTTTGGTTATCTGGCTTGCGCTTTCGCTTGGCAGTCTTTATATGGGCGAGCCGAACCCTGCGCCTGTGCCTACACAAACTCCGCAACCCGTGGAAGAAGAGGACATATCCAAAGATAAAACAAGCTCCACGATACATGCCGGTGTTTTAACCGAAATATCGGGGGATGTAATTACTTTACTTGTGGACGGTGCCGAGGAATATAATTACACGCTAAGCGAGCGGGCAAAAAGAGAGTTGACATCACTTAAAATAAATGTTGGCGATGATGTTCTCGTTAATTTTGAAAGGCTTGAAAATGATGAACTTTCGGCGGTTTCACTTGAAAAAATTATAAGCCAGTAGCTTTTTACGGGGAAAATTTATGATTAAAAAAAATGATATTATTGAAACCTCGGTGACGGCGTGGGGCAGCAAGGGCGAAGGCATTGCAAAAGTGGACGGCTACACCTTGTTTGTGCCATATGCCGTACCCGGGGACAGGCTTAAAATTAAAGTTTTAAAGGCGGGTAAAAGCTACGGTTACGGAAAAATTGAAGAAATAATTTTGCCGTCACACCGCAGGGCGCATCCCCCGTGTCCTTCTTACAAGGGCTGCGGGGGTTGCAGCCTTATGCATTTGAATTATCCTGCCCAGCTTGAATTTAAGCGGCAAAGGGTTGAGGATGCAATGCGCAGAATAGGCGGGTTTTATGATGCGGAAATAGCGGATGTAATCCCGATGGAGAATGCATATAATTACAGAAACAAGGTACAAATGCCCGTAGGCGGAGAAGCGGGTAAGCCGATTGTGGGGTTTTTTGCGCCGGGCAGCCATAGGATAGGCGGCACTGTGGATTGTATGCTTCAGCATGGCACGAGCAGGGACATAATTCGGACAATTATGGGGTGGATGGAGAAATTTAAAATCCCTTCGTATGATGAAAAAACCATGACGGGCATTGTAAGGCACATTTATATACGGACGGGCTTTAAAACGGGCGAGATTATGGTGTCCGTGGTATCAAACTCTCAAAAACTGCCCCATGAGAGAGAACTTGTAGAGGCACTTGTAAACTTGGAGCTTGAAGATTTTTATGTTAAATCTGTGATACATAATATAAACCGTGAAAACACAAATGTTGTACTTGGCAAAAGAAACAGAGTGCTTCACGGGGAGGAATTTATAACCGATGAACTTGACGGAATAAAGTTTAAAATTTCACACAACTCCTTTTATCAAGTAAACCCGCAAATGACTGAAAAAATATATAAAAAGGTTGCCGATTTACTCGGTGAATTCAAAAATAAGACGGTTCTTGACGTTTACTGCGGTATAGGCACAATATCGCTATACCTTGCACGCTATGCAAAAAAGGTTATAGGCATTGAATGGACGCCCGAGGCGGTGCGTGATGCAAAGTATAACGCGGGGCAGAACAATTTGGAAAACACCGAATTTCATGCGGGTGATGCGGGCGAGGTTATGGGGAGGCTTTATGGTGAAGGCGTCAGAGGGGACGCGGTCGTGCTGGACCCGCCCCGAAAAGGGTGTGATGAAGGGCTTTTGAATACCCTTTGTGAAATGCTGCCCGAGAAAATAGTGTATGTTTCCTGTAACCCCGCAACCATGGCGCGGGACTTAAAACGGCTTGCTGAGGCGGGTTATAAAATAGAAACAGTGTATCCGTTTGACCAGTTTCCGAGTACGACTCACGTGGAGGTGACCTGTCGCCTTATCAAAGTAAAAAAATAATAAGCTACACGAAAGCCCAGTGTATCACGATTTCTTCACCCACCAAATCAATGCGATCAATGAGCGACTGGACAAAAGCCTTTTTCTTTTTCATGCTATCACCGTCAAGTATAGCGTCAGTATCGGACAGTAGCTCTTTAGCGCTTTGTAGTGAGAGATTAGGTTCATCAAGCACCAAACTATCTAATTCTTTACTAATTCGCGCGTTAGCGACGTTTAAGCGCTCCAGACGTTCATCAAGGACATTCAGAGGAATAGAACCAAGCTGATACATGTCAAGTACGCGGTCAAGTTGCTTCTTATTATCGGACAGTTGCTTCTTATTATCGGACAGTTGCTTCTCAAGTACCTCACGCTCATGATTAACTGGTTTTTTTTCACTAGACACTTTGTCGAAGTACGAAGTATCAAACGATAGTTTTTTTATTTCATCCGCAATAATAATATCAAGGTCAGCCACCGCGTAAGTTTTGTTTTTACAATTTGGATCAACAATCATACGCTTTGCAGTCTTAGCGCGTGAGTAGCAAGTATAGTACGGGTAGTACCGTCTATTCTCACCGCGACCCGAGTAATTACCTTTAGCGAAATATCGAGCGCCACAGTTTCCACAATAAAGCAGTCCACCAAGGAAGTGCTTTGACTGGAACGGTCGGCGCTTTTTTGCACCGTCGCCTTTATTCCACGCAATCTCAAGATACCGTTTAATCGCACGTTCAAAAGTATCAAGATCAATAATTGGATCATGGCGACCCTCGTACACTTCGCCACCATACTCAATTTTACCAATATATAACACTTGAGTGATAACATTTCTAACTGAAGTATGACTTGCCCACGAACCAAAACGATTGGTGTACTTCTCACTCATGATGTTTTGAATACGATTTATTGGGGTAGCTTTAATAAAGAGATCAAAGATTTCTCGAACCTGTTTCGCTTCGTATTCATTAACCACCAGCTCACCGTCAATATAGTTGTAACCAATAGGATCATAACCGCCACCGTGAAAATAACCCTCTTTAGCGCGCGCTTTTCTACCAATAGAAGTGCGCTCTTTGATTTGCTCACGTTCAAGTTGAGCGAACACTGAAAGTATACCTATCATGGCGCGACCAAAGGCAGTGGACGTGTCGAAGTTCTCACTAACCGAAACAAAGTCAACGTCATGCTTTAGAAACACATCCTCAATCAAATACAACGTGTCCTTTTGAGAACGTGAGAGCCTATCAAGTTTGAATACCAAGACAAGATTAACTCGGCTTTCTTTAATATCGCGCATAAGTTCATCCAGCGCTGGACGCTCAATATTTGCACCAGAGAAACCAGCGTCCTTATAGATTTTATGAACCACCCAACCACGAGCAGTACAGTACGCATTTAATCGTTCAATTTGAGAGTCTATAGAATAGCCCTCGTTTGCTTGTTCTTGTGTTGAAACTCTAACGTAGATCGCAACACTTTTCAATAACACCAACTCCTATGATTTTATAGTGCTGTCACAAAGTTTGACCTAAAAACACCAACTCCTTATACGTTTTATATTTTTATAACTATATACCCTATATATAATACTTCTACTAAACTAAAGAAATAATATAAAGTATGTGACAGTAAAGAGAATAGCCACTACCTAAGCGGTATTTG
>CAZNYY010000019.1:0-15123 GCA_964577335.1 uncultured Oscillospiraceae bacterium
ATCATCAGCAATGAGATAATAGATATTTCAAGTATGACTGTTTTATATGGCGATACAATCCCTTTTTCAGCACCTTTTGGGTATGAAGCTGATATAATAGAACTTAATCTTGATGATGATTTATTAAGTATATCGGAAGGCGAATATATGGGATGTCATATAAATATAAATGATAAGACCATAAACATAAAAGTACCCATTTCACATCGCCGTGTTAAAGTGTACATTACCCTTTTACCCTTTGACAATGTGATACCGATAAACGGAAAATTCGACTTCCGAATTAATAAGGGAATGCTTAATGTACCTTCCGGCTATATAATTGAGGAAGATTTGACCGATGTTAAGATACATCCCGATTATATGGAGTTTAAAGACCTTGATGCGGAAGAACTTACTGCTTACTATATACTTCATGCGGTGCGTATAAAACAAGAGCCTAATAAGAATACAAACAACAATAAGGGCAATTCTGTAGTATATACAATGCCGCCGTCCAAAACTGAGATTAAGCATAAAGCTTATGTAAGTGGCTACGATGACGGTACATTCAGACCGGATAACTATGTTTTAAGAGGTGAGGCGGCCTCGCTTATATGCGGCGCTTTTTATAATATTGAAAATAGTGACTTGATGCCCAATAGCTTTCATGATATAAGCGAAGATGATTGGTATGCAAAATATGTTATGTATCTTTTTAAGAAGGAAATTATTGTTGGCAAGGATGACAACAATTTTTATCCTATGGATTCATTAACAAGAGGGGAATTCGCCGCAATAATGGTGCGTATGCTAAACTTAACCCCTAAGGGTGTTCCTTCATTTAGGGATTGTGCAGACCACTGGGCGGCTCCATATATAGCTGTACTTGATAAAGAAGGTCATATTGCAGGCTATGAGGACGGGACATACAGACCTGATGCATTCATAAAACGGGCAGAAATTGTGGTTTTACTTAATAGATTATCTAATCGAAATACCTCTGAAGTTGGCAATGCTGAAAATCCTTTTAGCGACACTATCAATCATTGGGCATACTTGGATATTTTGGAGGCATCAGTTGATTACATACATTTTGAATAAGTTTTTAAACTTTTGCCACGTAAGATTTCCTTTAAGATAAAACGAAAGCCTAATCCGTGATTTACGCTATGTGGCGCATATAACGGATTAGGCTTTTTAATTAAAAATCACATGATATTACTAACTTTACAGTTTCAAAACTCTGTCATTTCATGCAAATCAAAATCTTCCGTCGCAAGAAGTCCCTGTAAGCGGGCTATATCTTCCGATACAGCTCCCTTTACTATCAGGCTCTCAATTAAGGTTTGCCCATCTGCCCCCTTAGTTTTTAAAGCATTATAGGATATATAGGTCATCTTCCCCCTTGTGAAATAATAACTCTGTTCAAGCTCCCTAAGCCTGCCGCTTGACAAAAGACCAAATTCCGCCGCCGCAATATATGCGGTGTCAGGATTGACATTTACATATCCCAGGGCACGGAGCAAAAGTGTAATATATTCAGACATACTCATTGTCTGCTCCGGCGAGAATGTTGTATTGCTTGTACCCCTAGTTATTCCCTCACGGGCGCAATAAGCAACATACGGCATTGACCAATGATCTACATCGTCAATATCCTCAAATCCACTTTTGACATCTAAGTCCAATGCCTCATCTTGTTTTCCCATCATACGGACAATCATTGTCGCACCCTGTGCGCGAGTGAATGTACTGTCCAGTTCAAAACCTCGGTCAGTACCCCAAAACAAACCTAGCTCATTTAAGGCTTCTGCCTCATTTATAAAGTTTGCGTCTGCAAATACAAAATTTGGTACTAGTACAAAAACTAAAATAAGCAATAATATTTTTTTCATATGGTAAGCCCCAACCCTTCCGCTATGTCCTGCCATGTTTCAGGATAAACAATTTGCAGAAAATATGAAATAAAGCCGCCTTTATAATTCACATCATCAATGCGCACAGTTCGGGTTACTCCGTCAAGGCGGATTTCTATGGAATTTAGAACGGTTTTTGTATTATCATTATAGTTGAATGTAAAACCTAGGGTTTCTCCCACACCTGCGGTAAACTCCATCATATGATTTTCAAACTTATCAAGAGGAATAAAACCTAAGTATATACTCTGATCATCATGAAGGTTCGTGTCCCTTATCTCAACGTTTGGATCTGGTTTTGCCGCTTCGAGAGTTCCGCTTAAAAACCATTTTTCACCAAGGTCACCGCTTACCTTGACAAGCTGCTGATCAAATCGCTCTGTTCCATCCACTATTGGAACAACATTAAAATATGTAAGTCTCAAATTTCCGTCGGAGGAGACTATCTTTGAAGTGTCTGACGAATTGTCATTTATATTAAAAACAGCGGTAATATTTACTCTGTAATCACGTTCAGCCTTCATAAAATAACCCCGCAGACATCTAACACCATGAAACACACCGTTATCATCCCGATAAGTACCGTATGCCTCAATGGATTTTTCTTTATCGTCCCAACGCCTCGGGTCGGTAGACAGGTCGCTGTAATCAACCGGGTCATCGTCACCCTGCTCTGCCTTTTTCTTTTCAAGTTCTTTTAAATACTCGTAATATTCTTCGCTGCCGGAGATTATTTCTTGTTTTACCTCTCCGTTAACATTGAAAATTCCCTGCATTGCAGTGGCGGTTCCCTTTTCAGTCAGCTTTTCGTTGTCCACCTCAAGCACTGTTGACACCGGTAGGAATCCTTTTCCCTGTGTCCAACTATTATCAATAAGAAAGAATTTGATAGATGGTACATCATCATTTCTCTCAAGGGTTATTCTAAGTGGATTATCCTTAGGATTGTAGGCATAAGTTAACATTTCCTCTCCCACAATAACGGGACCTCGAGAATTGATTTCATATGAGCCTTTACTTCCTAAAGCAGAATTGCTGGAAGTGGGCATATATTTAATTTCTTTTCCTCCGGGAAGATAAAAGGTAACTATCAGAGGGGGGCTGGATATAAATCCGGTATTGTAGCATCTTTGAATTTTCACATGTAGTGTTCCAATCTTTGACAGTCCATGCACCCAAGTATGTATGTAAGTTTGGTCGAGGTCTAATTCAAATTCACATTCGTAAAAGTCATCCCCTGAAATATACGATGGTTGCGATGTTAAAGGCGTGATGCGGGTTACCTCTTTGCCCGAGTCGGCAAAGACAGATAAAAAGGCGTTTGTGCAGATCAAAAGTGTTATTAGTGCAGACAGTATTTTTTTCATTGTTACCTCCATTTTTATAATTCTTATATTTTGCAAACAAGGTGTAAAGTGTAATTTTAATTATATTACCCTGTCGGTTATTATAATTTTTCTATACTCACATACGCACCTGTTTCAATGTCCATTATAAATTGATAGCCTCCTGTTTCATATTTAAAATTGGGGTTATACAAATCATCTAAATGGCAAAAATAATTATAATCCTTCGTTACATAGACTTTATAAGAAAGCTGGGATTTGTCCTCACTTATTTGTATATCAAAAATAGGCTCTATGTTTGAAAATGCATTATTTTGCTGAAGAAAATAAGTTACGTTACGAAAACCTCCATTTCGGTAGAAAATATATAAAGCATAGTCTGAAGATGTAGTATTCGTGGCATTGTTGCAGTACAAAATAGTGCATGATGGCGTTTCATACTGTTCTAATATTGTAATATCAATGTACTTCTTTATTTGAGTTTCATAGCCAACCAAGGGCTGAATATTTGCCCTCCCACGGCTTATGGGAGCATTTTCGTATAAACGCATAAATGTAACGATAGCCTGTTCCCTAGTGTAGTATCCGAGGGGGTCGAAGGTTTCGCTGCCTACTCCCTGCATAACGCCAATTGCCGTTACGTCCGATACCGCATGGGCAGCCCAATCGGCAATCAAACCGCTATCTGAAAAGTTTTCAACTCCCTTATCAGATACAACTCCCCCATAATTTGCATATACCCGCATTAGCATAACAGCCGCCTCTTGCCGGGTAATGGGTGCATCGGGATTGTAAAGTTCTTCTCCCACACCGTTTACCAAGCCAAAAAGGTATGCTGCATTTATATAAGAACTGTTATCGGTATAAAAAACATCAGCAAAAGGTTTGAAATAGTGGCTGATTGCGTCCCACCACCATGAAAAATATAAGGGTCTATCTTCTGTATAGTTAGAATTAAGCTCATTAAACAGAAAAGGACTGCCATCACGGTCGAGCTGTGTTTCGCAATAGTCGGCAACAAACTTTTCAATTGCTTTCCATTCAAAGTGCTTAATAGTGGTTTCGTGGTCTGTCATAGCACGACCTGTAAACGTAAAATTTGTTTGTATGTTGTTAACAGGAGCGTAGCCGTACTGCACTGCCAAAAAACAAAGGGCAAGCTTTGCATATTCGCCACGGGTAATATTGTCCTGCCAATTCCCCCGAAGTTCATGTGGTACATATCCGAGGGTAATGCCATGTGCAACATCATCTTTTGCCCAGTCAGATAATGCTTCACTACCAAGCGCCACAAAATCAAACCCATTTTCAGCAGCATAAATTTCTGCATAAGAACCTTTTTTCCCGTAAATCGTAAGATTTTCGGGGTAATTCTTGCTATAATAATAACCCCTGGAATTAAAAAATTCTTTAAATTCTTCACTGTGTATTTTATTAACATTTTCAGATAGAATCAGCTTTTTCAAGCTTTTAGTCATGAAAATCACATCATTGTAATTGTTGCCACTTATATAAGGTTCCTCAGAACCAATTGAATTTATATGCATACTTTTAAAGTGGATTTCTTCAAGGAAGTCACAAAACATAAATGCATTCTCTTTTATTTCTTTAACAGTGAAAGGAATTGTTATGTTTTTTATCTTTGAATATCCAAAAGCACGGTCTCCTATACTCTCCAGCCCTTCCAAGAGATTAATTTCACTCAAATTAGAAGAATAAAAGCATATTCCTCCTATTTCTTTAACGGTAGAAGGCAAAATCACCTTCTCTACCGTAGATAAATGAAACATTTCTTCCGGCAACAGACTTGCTTCTGTCTTTGACAAATCACACACCTTAATATCTGTATCCCGAAGCAAACCTTCTGCAAAAGCGATGATTTTATATCCGTTTATTTTTCCGGGAACGACCACAGCATCAGACGCAACAACTTCTTTGTTATAAGCTACTAAAATGGCGGTCTTCCCACTTTCATTAATAGGTCTGTAGCACCAACCATCCGCCCAAAAATTTGTGTCATCAAACTCAAAATACTCTCCATTATACATATATCCTACGGCAAGGGCATTCATTGGCAACAAAATAAATATCATACACATGACTATACAAATTAGCTTTTTAATTTAAATCACCTTACATATAAACTTTATATTTTCACTAATAATAACCATTCTAATAAAATTTCCCTGTTTTTTATCTTAGTAGTTTCTTAAATAACGCCAATGATGAGTTTGTACACTAATGCAACTTACCTTACTTATCCGGACTTTTCTGTAATATACATTTCCAAATCCCAAACACCGTCATCAGATACAAATTTCATTTTCTTGCCTAAGTCTGCATCCGTGCCGATAAATTTAGCTGAAATTCCTTCCGCAACGATTTCTCCGTTGCACTTGATATTAAACAAGCCCGAAACTTCGGAGTTTGTGATGCTTACTACCTGGGCCGCTTCTATTTGATATATATTTTGCATACCGGGCTTGTCATCAATGAAAATCTGTGATACCACTTTTATGTTATTTCCCTTATTATTATATTGTATCTGCACATATCCGATAATATAGTCATTAAAACCTACCTCAAATCCATCACCCTTAAATAGCCCCATTTCGGAAGCGATAATATATTTTCCGCCGCCCCACTCATCCTCGTATTCCTCAAAAGGCTGTTTCGCAGGAGGTGAGGGCATTTTCCCGTCAGAAAACTTAATATTCTCAAACACAAGCTTGTTCGTACCTGCTCCTATTGAAATTAAGTCCTCCTCCTTATCCACGGTAATTCTTGTTGCCTCGTTCACCTTATAAATCTCTCCGTTTTTATAGGTGTTTATATTGGCTTCAAATAAAATAACCTCGCCAAACCTCAAAGCGTCAAAGGATATCGCCTCAATAGTGTAAACATCTTCGTCGGCAATGCACACCGCTAAAATCTTAGTATCAGCTACCACATCATCTCCAAATGTAAACAAAATCTTTCCGCTAAGTCGGTCTTTCTCTCTTACTAAAACATCTTGCCTTCCATCTTTTTTTAGCCATATTTCCAGCGGCTCTTCCGACGAAATTTCTATATACTCATTTTCCACGGGCTTAATTTCAAATTTGTAAAATTCGGGTCGAACATCCTCGCCTATATTATAAACTTTGGCAATGCCCCTTCTGAGAAGGGTAACCGCCTCCGCTCTTGTTAGGTTGGCGTTGGGATTTAAAAATCCGTTAAATCCTACCACCAAACCGTTTTCAACTGCAATTTTAATATCGTTTAAATTCTCCTCTGAAATTAGGTTAGCATCTTCAAAGGTTTCTCCTAAAATATTGTCGTTTACGATTTTTGCATTTTCAAGCTTTAACGCTTTCACCAAAGACGAAATAACATTTTGCCGGGCAGCAGGAGTTTGGGCGGCTCTTGTATCATCATAGCCAAAAAGCCTTTGAAGAAGAAAACCGAAATGCTCCTCGGTGATATGGTCACTTGGGGCGAAAAGTCCGCCGCCTATACCTCTTACGATATTAGCATAGTAAAAATTTTCAATATCCCTATGTGCCCAGTGGTCTGTGTTTACATCTGTAAAAATCTGCCCTTTCGGAGTAGCCGTCACAACAGGCGTATCCTTTTTCTCTAAAAGGTCAATCATTTCCCCTTTTTTATTAATTGTGATGGTATTTCCTACAGGTGATTTTGCACCTTGCACAACCTTACCGTCTATATCGTATACAATCAGACCCTTTTCCTCTATATAAACTTGCTCATAGATTTTTGCGGTTAAAGGCCTTTTACTGTTGTATTCCGTGGGAGTAGTAAAGTTCAGTTCAATAACACCCTCTTTTTCAAGAGTATGCGGCAGGGGGGTGTCTTGATAAATACCTATATATTCGGTTTCGTACCGCTTAAAGGTATCTGTTCCCATATAATTTGGGCTTTGCATTAAATTAAATTCTTTATTATTCCCTTTTAGGGTAACCATGCTTTTTTGTGTGTCGCTTGTAAATCCACTGGTGGTAAAATAAGTGATTTTACATTGTACCTTTCCGTTTTCCGCAAGCTCGCCAATCCATGTGTTTTTCTGTAAGTTATCTATTTCAATCTCAAATTCCGCTACATAGTGGGGCTTGTAGCTTGATAAATCAACATAATTTACCTTGGGCTGACCGATGGTTTTTTCAGCCTCCTCTTTCCAGTGGTCAAAAAGCTCTTTTAATTCCCCTAAAACATTGCTTTTTCCATAGCTGTAATAGGCGAAGTAAATTTCCCCTTGGACAGATTTGTTTAGCCTTATGGTCATATAGTCGCTATATAATGTGACATTAGTCAATTTTTTGGTTTCGGAATTTCTAAACCCTATGGAAATATCATGCCTTGCACTTTCCTCTTTTGGGCTTATTCTTTCGTAATCACCCGATTTTAAAATAGCTTTTATTTTACCGTCCATTCCCTCCGCATTTAGCTGTCCCCTGTCTTTTGCAAAGCTCTCACTTTTGCCATTATAATTGTACACATAGCCTACGGAGTTTACTTCTTGGTCCTCTAAAAAGCTGAATATTTCTGCCTTGAAATCATCAAGTTTAAAATCAAAGCCATTAAAATCTTTAATACTTCCTTGCTCCTTATAATGAGACATCTGAACGGATAAATTTCTTACCTTATCTGCATTGGCATGTTTTATATCTAAGGTAATTTCATATATTATATAATCATTGTCTGCCTTAAAATCCAATTCGGCGTAAAAGTCCTCCTCCGAGGCAGGACCGTTGTAGTACTGATTTGCTGATATCCACTGGGATGAATTAAACCTTACTTTGTTTTGCTCATAAAAATCCCCCAGGTAGTACTCGTCCCGCAGCAGACTTAAAAATGCCTTGTAATGAGTTTTATCACCTATACTAAAGCTGCATAACCCCCATGTGTACATGCCGTTTCCCTGGGTGTTGCCTTGCATTGTGCCTTCGTATAACTTTTTAAAATGGCTAATACTTTGAAGGTTTAAGTCTTGCACATCTTCACCGATAGTATTTTTAATATGCTGATTAATGGCGGCTTTAATCTGATTTGAAAAATTAATTCCGCTATAAATTATAGAGCCTTCCAACAAAGCATCTCCATCCCTGTCATATGCGGAAATTACCCTTGTTTGAATCTCGCCCTTGTCGTCCATATAATCGGTGGTTACATTTCTTTTTATGTAGTTGTATTTTGAAAGAACCATACCGTTTTCATGGATAGAAACCCTATACCCAAGGACTGATTCTTTGGTTCCTACGTGATACTCCCTGTCTTTTACACTTATGGTGACTATAGGCGCACCAACTAAAGAGCGATCCTTGGTTAGACTGTCGACACTGGCAACAGCGGATTTTATTATGGGCATTACCTGATTGCTTAAATTCCCCTTGTCGTCCACCTCCCCTAAAGTAAGGTTTTTTCTCACACCCTTTACATAGTATGTATAAGACTGTAATGAGGATATGACCATGTCGTCTAAATCAATATCCTCTGCATATACCGGTTGCAGATTTGCTATAAGCACCATCATAGATAAGGCAAAAGCAATAAATTTCTTCATAATTTCCTCCTTTATACTACTATTGTAATACGTAACTATATACTACTTCAGTAGTACGCATATGTCAAGTGAAATGAAAGTTTTTTAACAAAACTGTAATATTACAGAGCGGTTCTGGCTGTTACATCAAAGCTATAATATTGTTCCCCGCCCCATGTAGAGAAGGTAATTTGACTTGCGCCGGCACTTACGCCGCCCTTTAAATTCTCGCCAACCAATTCGTTATTTCGATACACATTAAAATAGCCGCTTAAATTGCTTTCAGATGAGTTGGATATTCCAACCACCTCTATCCGTACCATTCCATTATCGGCAGAAAAACCTGATTTTGCCCTGTCCTTACTAAAATGTGCCTTGGCATAATCCCCAGTGTAAATATAAACCTTTTCCTTAGATGGTTCTTCGACGTAAATATCTTCACTTGGAACATCTTCCACGGGTTTTTCTATATGGCTATCGGGTGTTATAGTTGGCTGAATAGTGGGACTTGGCATTTCCAAAGGCGTTTCAACAATTTCTTGATTTGTTTCATCGGAAATAATTTCATTGGAGAAATTCTCCACCTGATCTGTATCAGGCGCAGGAGTAACGGCAGGCTGCTCGGAAATATTCGGCGGCGGACTTGCCAAAGGAATTGGCATCTCAAAGACGGGATTGAACTTTTCGGAAATCACATCCACAGTATCCGAAACTTCATTTGCAACAGCCCCGGTTAATAAACTCACACTAATTATAATACAAATAGGTAAAACGGCAATGCCCAGCTTTCTTTTCCCATAAGTATAAAGAGTGAGCAGTCGGCTTGATAGGGCTTGCTTATTGCTTGCCATTGGCGATATTACAAAATCCAAATAGTTACCCCCGGCATATTCCGATAAATCCAATATGGTTTTCCCGTAAAGATATTTATCCGCATTTATAACCCTTAGCACTCTCTCGTCACAGACATTTTCAACATCTTTTTTTATTACTCGAATCATCAGCCAAACAAAGGGATTAAACCAATGAAGTACGCTTAAAAACAGTAGCACCAGATTTAAAAGATAATCCTTGTGTTTTAAATGCATATATTCGTGGAGAAACACGATTTTCAATTGTTTTTCATTAAAGTTATGGAGTATGTTTTGAGGCAAAAGTAATTTTGGTTTTAAAAAACCTATCACCATAGGAGAGATATTGTTTTGACAGATGATAATTTTAGGTGTTTTTTTTAGTTTGCAAGCCATAGCCGCATCCCGTGAAATGGTTTTGATTTTTTCCATATCAACCGAAATTTCTTTCAGACCCTTTACAAATCTCAAATATGAATATATCGTTGTAAAAAGCGTTAATAATGCACCTGCTACCCAAATAACCTCGAACAGATGCATCTGAAAAGAAATGCCCCTTATACTAAGAGAACGTTCAGAAAAAACGGTAAAGTTTTGCACACTCAAAGTATTCGGGGCATAATTATACACACTTAGTTTGCTCTTAGGGGAACCATAGAGTGAGAAAAGTTTTAAAACTACAGGAATCCATATGTACAAATGTGCTTTTGGAGAAAGTTTTTTGCCCAAGGTGATTTTAATCGCAAAAGTTGCAGAAATGGCAACACAGCACATTAACGATGTTGCAAGAAGTTCTCTCATAAAATCATACATCTTTCTTCCCCTTCTCAAGCTTTTCTAAAAGTTCCCTAAGCTCGGAAATATCCTCTCCGCTTACATCACCTTCTTCTACAAATGTGGACACTAAGTTTTTAAGAGAGCCAGAATACATTTTTTTAAGAAAGTTTTTTGTTTCGTATATCGTACATTCCTTTTCATCAATATTTGAATAATAATCGTAAAAAGGACTGTCCTCTTGCTTAATAGCTTTTACAGCACCTTTTTGGCACAGCCTTGATATAAGGGTGTGTACTGTTTTTGAATTCCAGCTTGTTTTGTCTTTAATATTGTCAATAATCTGCCTTGAAGTCTGCGGAGACTTTTTCCAAAGCTCTTTCATTATAATCCATTCGGATCCTGCAATATTTATCATAGCTTACCACCTCATGTGCTTATTAACTATATATTACAACAGTAGTATGGTTTTGTCAATAAGTTTCATAATCTGAAAGTAATATAATTTCCGCATATCTTTGTTCGTGGTGACTGGATTTGGTTTCATCGGTCATCAAATCATCTTCCGCGGAATACTGTTTTTCGCAGTCGGGATTTGGCATGGGAATCGATGAAAACTGCCCTATATCCACATATGGCATATAGGGAATGGGTATTTTATTGTGATTTACATTCTCGACATGCTGTATTCCCTCTGCCCGTGCAATATTCGTGTCAAACTCCCTTGAGAAATCCTCGGCAGATGCATCTGCTAAGGACAATGGCAAGATCAACAAAGCAGCTAAAAGAACACATGAACGAGAAACAAATCTTGCTCCCATGTACATATAACCCCCTTCATGATAATATTACCTTACTCATTAGACGGAGTATATTCCAAAGTTGTTCCATAAAAAAGCAATTGCCAGTTACAAGCTCACTAAAGAAATGAAATGTATCAATTTGCAAGTAAAAATAACCCCTCACTTTCTATCAAAGCAAAGTGAGGGGATCAGAAAACAAAAATTTAAACTTCCATCATTTTTTTTAATTTAAGAAATAATTTATCTAAACGCTTACCAACAGCTGTATGTGAAATACCTAATTTTTTTGCAATTTCACGTTCACTCCTTCCAAACTCTATTCTTTGCTTTATAAGATACAATTCATTGTCATCAAGCAGTTTCAAACAACTGTGAAGCTTGTCGATTAAAATGTTTTTTATCGCTTCATCTTCAACATTAACACTTGTATCAATAATCAAATTTTCGCCGGTTAAAGAGTCTTCGTAATTTAACGAATGATATGACCATAATTTATATTTTTCATCTAATGATCTTATGTACATCTAATGATCTTATGTATTTGTAGCGCTGCCGTTCCTTTTCAAACTGGTTGTACTTTTTTTCCGACACTTCAAATTCCACATTACGCATAACAACCTTGCGCATTTTATCCATGAGACTACCTCCAATTCATTTAATTTAATGTTTAAAATGAATTGAAGTTCATGGATATCTAGCATAATACAGAATCCAACGTTTAAGACGCCTTAACTCAAATGTCATAAGACTACCTCGCAAAAAAAGGCGCCCCGGCAAGTACTCTTGTGAAAGTTATGAAAACAAGATTTTTTCTTATTTTTTTATTAAAAGCAACGTTTATCATTGTATTTCGATAGCCCCTCTCATAAAAGATTAAGATTTTTATATGCAAAATAGATATTTTCCATAATTATACAGCAAAAAGAGGAAAAAGGCTGTCATAAATTGACATATAAAACAAAGAATATCTCGACTATCCTCTGATTTATAGTACTATATCCTCTAATTATCTAGGCTTTACCCCTTTATTCAACAAATTATATTGTGCTATAAAACCAAATCGTGTTCAAAGCTTATTACAAGGAATGTAAGGCGGCGCATAAAGAATTGCCATAATAGCTGATTATATTTTTAAGAGTTGATTTTTTAAAATAAAAAGCACCATTATATTTCAAAACGAAATATAATGGTGCTTTTGTTTAGTTATTGAGATAGATATATTACATATCAAAACTCAACATAGCTATCGGGAGTTTTTATGGATTTTCGTACTTGAGTTTTTGCCATACATCGAAAAATCCCATCTGCGACCCAAGTATCTCTTGAATGCTGTTCCCCTTGATTTTCTATTTAGCATTAAGAGTCACATCAATATCCATTTCAACGCCGTACCTGTTAATACTCAAAGTAATAGTTTCGCCGTGCTTAAAATTGTTACACATATTATTTATATCAACGGCTGATTTTACATCTTTAGCATTGCACCTTATAATAACATCATACTGACATATTCCTGCCCGTTGTGCATTACTAGATGGAATTACCTCCATAACAACCACTCCGGCCATAGGCAACCCGTACTGTTTTGCTTCATTTGCATCAACATCTCTCATAGCAACCCCAATTGTCGGACGGTCGGGAATGCGTCCATCGCTTACAGTGTCATCATTTTTATATTGTTTACCCCAGTCTGCATTTTCCATGTTCCATCTTGTCATATCTTCCTCGGTAAATCCAGCCACAATCACGGCTTCCACATTTGAATAATCAAGTGTGATAGTTTGTTCCTGTGTCTTACCATCGTTGAATGTGGCAAGGGCATGGATAGTCATTTTCATTTTCTCAGACACATCTTTAATATTAACATTTTCTTTGCCAATGAAAATCAGTAAATCATCTGTTATCATCTCTTTATCAAGGGTTAGCACTTCTCCAACCTTTTCAAAATAATTACCATATACCATGAGCGTTTTATTTTCATCCACATAAAGGGTAGGTATGTTTTCAGTAACAATTTTTCCGTTTTCCCTTTTTATACACTGCTTTGCAAAAAAACCGTCCTCTGCACTAAAGTCTACTTTTTTGATGTTTTCGCCTTCACATTTAAGTCCAACATTTAAATATAAATACTTACCATCAAGATAACCTCCCGGGACGTTTGACATATTTATTAGGTCAAGTTCCCGTAATTCAGCCGAACCGCCTGATTGCTGTTCCATCGCATAAGCCTTAACAGAAAATACGTTATTATTCTCAATTGGTGGGTTCAAAAACATATTGCCAAACACTACAAAACATATTACTGCTGCCAATGATGCAAGTGTAGCAACAGCATAAATAAGAGGACGTTTTCTATATTGACTTTGCGGTGCTGCCTCCTCAATATATTTGTCTGAGATGTTTTCAATGGCTTGAAATAATTTTTTAGCTTTCAAAATGTTATACCTTCTTTCTCTAAATATAATTTTAGTTTGTTTCTTAACCTGAACAAGACGGATTTAACCATGCTCTGGGTTAATCCATACTCGGATGATATTTCTGCTATAGTGGATAAATACCAATATCTGCGCACAAATATTATGCGTTGTTGTTTGGGAAGTTCTGATAAAAAATTATCAATAATTTTTGTAAGATCAGCTTCAAATAACTCTCGTTCAACATCTACTGTTGATGACACACATTCCTCAATCTCAGATAGCGCAATCTCCACCATGCCGCCACCGCGTTTCTTGGCGTTCATTTTTTCATATCTGTTAAGTGATAAATTGCGCGTTATTTTTCCCAAAAAAGCAGATAAGCAATTTGGACGTGCCGGAGGTATCGCATTCCATGCTTTAAAATATGTATCATTTACACATTCATCGGCGTCCTAATTATTTCGCAAAATATTGAAAGCAATCGTATGGCAATACTTTGAATATTTTGCAGACATTTCGGTAATAGCACTATCTGAACGATATTCAAATAATTCTATGATACTTTTATCATCCACTTAATCATCCCTTTGCATTTTTCAGCTTACAAGCCTCTATAAATATAGACAGAAAAAAAAGGCATAGGTTGCACGAAAATAAAAACCCATGTTTCATTTTACATAAAACATGGCTTTTTTTCAACTTTTTGTTTGGAAGTATTAGGAATTAATATATATTTGAAAAACTTAACGGTCAATCCTCGAAAATTTCATCTACTAAGTTTGCGGCATATTTTCTCCGTTCCTCTGTTGCGGATTGATTTATTTCTATTTGTATGATGTCACCTTCCTTAGCTTCTGAGGGAAGGAAAATAACCGGAAGGTTGGTAACCGTACCGTCTTCCAGTTCAACTATAGCATATCGTTCCTCAATTCGGTCTATGATTACTTTCATGATAAGATTCTCCTTTTATTTTACTCTTTATTGCGGGGGCTTACACACTTTGCAAGGTGTTAGTCCCTCTCTCTTTGCGTCTTGCAATATTATTTTGATGGAACTTTGACTTAGATATCGGCAACCAATATTATGATATTTTTCGCCAGTGAGTGTTTTATAAACAATCATTTCATCAGGCTCATTTTTGCTAATTTCTTCTTTCATGGCAGGGGTAGGGGAAGGGTTTAAGTGACGGTGACATTGTCCTTTGCTACTATCAAAACTCACTTAAAATACGAGTCCACTACGGTAGTAAGAATGATAAAAAAGTCACTTTAAAAACTGCAATGAAAAACGTGCAAAATAGCAGTGATGAAATTGATAAAAAAGACGTGCTGATTTTAGGTAAAATATCACTAGCATTTATCAATTTTTCCGCTGTTTAGCTGTCACAAAGTTTGATGTTACTGTCACAGAGTTACCCCTATTTGTCACAAAGTTTAATCTTTGTCACAAAGTTAGCCCTTGTCACAGAGTTGTCACAAACTTTTTTTGAACTTTG
>CAZNYY010000020.1:0-14998 GCA_964577335.1 uncultured Oscillospiraceae bacterium
GGAGGGAGCTATTACGGTTTGGAATTTTGATAACCAAAGTACAGATCCCGCTTACGGAGAAGGGGTGTTACAAGTTCTTGGAGGTTTGGAAACATCAATGATGAGTGGAGTTGGGTATGGGTTATCTACAGAAGAAGGGGTTGTACCAGAGGCGAGTGCAGGAAGATGTTTGGTTTTAAAACAGTTTCCACAACAAGGTACTAATCCTAAAACAGCCGGAATAGAAATAGCTGTAAGCACCGAAGGATATAAAAACATTCAGGTTTCTTTTGACATCAGGCATAGTATATCAAGTGCAAATACAATGGTTCTACAATGTGCTTATGATGGGATTAATTGGGTAGATGTTAATAAATTTAGCAAAGTAACAACTGGAAACAGCTGGTATTTACGTGCTTTCGATCTATCTGAAATAACTCTTGCAAACAACAATCCCAATTTAAAATTCAGATTTGTTACCGACTTTGACGGAAATCAATATGAACCTGCTAATTCTTCAGGAAAGTATAATGTGAATAGTGATATACGCTTTGACAATATTAGAGTTATGGGAGAAGAAGATGAATTATTATCCGGAGTATCATTTAAAAAACAGGAAAGATTGACAATCATTAATCAAACAATTTTTTTTAGCTCGATACCAAAATCGAAGATTATGCTTTATGGTTTGTATGGTAATTTAATTCAAACCTATGAACCACAAGAAAATATCAGTTTAAATGTCGATAAAGGGATTTATATAATTAAATTTGATGGATTGGCACGAAAAATACTTTTATAAAAAACAACTAAAATGAAACAGAAAACTTTGCTCTTTATTAAACGGTTTTTATCTATTGTTCATGTCCTTCTAATCAGCAAGCTTTATGCTAACGAAAAGTTTACTGTAATTTATAATATGAACAATAGTCCTGCAGCAATTATCGAGTCTGCACTTAGCGTATTGACAGCAGAAGATGCCGTTTTTGAAGGTAATAAGTTACAAAACATGGGATATGCCACTGATAGTAAGAATATAGTATGGAAAGGAGAAATTTCTAAATCTACTCCCCGTGTGTTTGAGAATTCATTTATTCGACTTGATATTACCCCAAAGGAAAATTATAAGATTTCTATAAAGTCTATAAAAATTCGGCATAAGGGGGTAGCACATCCTAATAATTTTTTAAGAATTGGTAGTTCGGTAAGTACCATAAAAGCTGAAGATTCATGGATTACTCATAGTTCTGAGAATCTCGCTTTCAGTAATGAATATGGCTGGTCTGAGTTTTCTCCCAAAGACCATTTGTCAACAGCAAGTGGTATTGATTATCTCTCCGTATGGATAGGGGCACGAGTAAATAAACCGGACAAATTCAATTGGTTTGTGGATGAGATTAAAATTGAAGGAATCTATGAAAGGATTGACTCTGAAATACTTAATATTGTAAAAGTCTCAAATAATTTAAAGCAATTAGTGCGTTTAGGAGTTGATGCTGAGCGACTTTGGCATTGGGATGATAAAATGAAAGATCAGTTGGCTCAATTGGCTGTTGGTGATTTACGGACAGATTATGTAAGAGTTGCAATCTTGGCAAAATATGAAATCGAGAAAGGAATAAAGGATGAATCAGCTTATAAAGAGGTGTTGGAACTGATGGGCGCCATGAAAAATATCAATCCTAATATTCAATTTTTTGCCAGTCCTCGACCACTTTTTGAAGCATATTCACGTACTGAAAGAGAGAAAATATGGGGGCATAAGGATAATACGCCTTGGTCGCCTTATCCGTCTTGGATTTTACAGTGGTCACAAAAAGGAAACAAGAAAATGGGGGATGGAACAACTGTACCAAAATGGGTAGAAGGTGATTTGGACTTAGATGCATTAATACAATATTTTGCTGATTATTTGAATTTAATGCATACAAAAGGATTTAAAATTAGCTATTTGGATGTAACGAATGAAAAAGGATGTATCTCCCCATCTTCAAATAAGTATATCTACGAAAAATTACCCAAATTATTAAATTCCGGTGTTAATATGCCAAAGTTAATTGCACCATCATCATGGGATGTGTTGCAAGCTACTGATTGGCTTAAAACTGTAGATATATCTAAAAATGAGCATATGGCATTTGATGTGGCATCAACCCATAACACCGGATCTTTTGGAGTTTTAGAGGAGTTTGCAAATCTCGCTAATTCATTAGGAAAAGAGGCGTGGAATACTGAATTGCATGAATGGTTTGGAATAGAGTCTTATGATGAAATTATGACTTCCGAAATTTTTTGGAAACATATGAGAGCAGGGTTTACAGGAATTGATACTTGGCTATTCTATGGTCCGGCAGATGGACGCGGACATACCATGATATGGGTAGATAAAAAAAATCAAACTCTTCAAAAATCAACCAAGTATGAAATTTTTAAGCAAATTGTAAATAATGCTAATTTGGGAAATTATGTTGATATCAGCATGCCCTATCAAGCGGCTATCACCACTGCTTTCGTGAAAGATAATGTGTTGACTATTTGGATTTTAAATAAAAGTAAAAAGTCCATATCCAACACCTTATTTGATTTGGGAAGTCAAAGGTCTATAATGGATAAAACTTGTGAACTTATTTGTTGGAATGCCACTGCTCCGAGAATAGGTTTAGGAGAGCAGATAAAAACTCAATCCAATAATTTCACATATACTATTGAGGGTGAATCATTATACATGTTTAAATTGAAAATTAAAAATTAAAAATCTTTTAAAAAGAACTATATGAAAAGGAAATTTGTCGTATTAATTACTCTTTTAGTATGCTCTTGGGCTTTGTTCTCACAACAGAATACTGAATTTTTTGTGTTTAAATACAAACCGGGATTAAATACCGGAAATACAACATTAGCATTAGGTACAAATGCACAAAAGTTTGATATTCAATATAAAAAGCTAAGTGATACAAATTGGATAGTCAACACTCCTGCATCAGGAACAATGACTACTATCAGCATTCCCTATAGCTCAGCAGCAAGTGATGTATATGAAATACGTTTTCGATTCAGCAATACATCAACACCCAGTAAAGCCACCATCGATTTTGCAGAAAACTCGGCTAAGCTCATCGACATTACGCAATGGGGCAGCAATACAGGAGCATTAAATTTTGATTTTGGATTGAAAAACAACAATGACCCACAAAAGTATTCAAACTTAGTTAATGTCAGTGCGCAGGATACTGTATCATTCTCTCTCATTAGTTTTAAGCACAATGCTGTATTTAGTGGAGTAAATACTAATATGCGCAAATGGGGATTAGCAACTAACAATGTGCAGAATTGTTTTCAAAATGCTGTGAATTTTAACGGAAATATTTCTAATTGGAATGTAAGTGCTGTTACAAAATTTAGTTCCATGTTTAATAATGCTTCTTTATTCAATCAAGATATAAGTAGTTGGGATGTTAGTAAAGCTGAAACCTTTATTAATATGTTTATTGGAGCTTCTTCATTTAATCAAGACATCTCTCAATGGGATGTAAGTGCTGCAACTAATTTTCAATCTATGTTTAATAAAGCTTCTTCATTCGATCAAAATTTAGGGGCTTGGACAGTTTCTAATGCTTCAACAATGAAGAGTATATTTAATAATTCGGGTATGTCAACCCAAAATTATGACAATACCTTAAATGGCTGGTGGAGTAAAAAGGACCAACTTCCTGACGGTATTGAAGTAGGAGCGCAAAACCTTAAATATAGTACATCAACCCGACAAGAATTTATAGACAAAAAGAATTGGATTTTTGTGGGAGATGAGATTGACCCACTTTCAACACTTAATGACCCTGTCATTCAGGTATCTTTCAACAAAAAGCAGAAAATAAGGTTAGGTGTTGATGCCGAACGTTTATGGCATTGGAACAGTACGCTTAAAAATGAATTAGCTGATGTGGCAGTCGGAGAACTGAAATCTGATTTTGTCAGGGTGGCAATCAATTGTGCTTATGAACGTGAAGAAGGTCATAAGAATGAATCTGCCTATAATGAAATTATTGAGATGATGACTGCGATAAAAAACGTTAACCCGGATATTAACTTTTTTGCAAGTCCTCGTCCTTTGCATGAAGCCTATACGCGTCAAGAAAAAGAAAATTCTTTTGGTCATAGAGATAATACGCCATGGTCTCCTTACCCCCTCTGGATATTACATTGGGCTGCGAACGGAACAAAAACTTTGAATGATGGAACAGTAGTTCCTAATTACGAAAGAGGATATTTTGACTATGTAAAACTTACTCAATATTTTGCTGATTACTTAAATTTCATGCATTCAAAAGGTCTTAATATCAGATTTTTAGATATGTCTAATGAACAACAAGTAGTAACTCCGGCTATCACAAAATATATGTATGACAACCTTCCGGGGAAATTGAATCCGGGGGTGCAAATGCCGGGACTCATTGCACCATCAACTTGGGGGGTGCAGCAGGGTATTGATTGGTTGGCAACCGTTAATGCTGCAAACAATGAACATACTGCTTTTGAAGTTGCGAGTGTTCACAATACAGGTGGTGGTATTGCTGCACTTGAAGAGTTTGCAACTAACACACATGCATTAGACAAAGAAGCTTGGAATACGGAGATGCATAACTGGGTAGGGCTTAATCTTCATGACGATGTTATAAACTCTGATATTTTTTGGCATCATATGCGTGCAGGTTTTAATGGGATTGATGCTTGGCTTTTTTATAGTGCAGTGCAAAGAGAACATAGGGTTGTTATGGTATATCCTGACAGGGTGGAGAGAACCGGTAAATACGAAATATTTAAGGCTGTTGTAAATAATTTTAATAGAGGAAATTATGTAGATATTTCTATGCCTTCTACTTTGGTTCCAACTGCAGCATTTACCAAGGATAATCTGTTTGCTGTGTGGATTTTGAATAAACATGATTCACAAGTTTCAAACACTACCATTCGGTTTGCTCCTGAAATTGATTTGATTAATCAGGATATTACAGTGACCCGTTGGAATGGTGCAACAACATCAATTGAGGGTGCCAAAAGTGTTATTAAGGCAACTAAACCCAATGAAATACAGTTGGACTTGGATGCTGAAACATTATATTGTTTTCAGTTTGAAATTGATACCATTACTTCTGTAAAAGGAACTGTTAAGGATGATGTTGATTTAAATGTGTTTACGCATGATGGGAATCTTTATATAGATTATAAACATCACAATAATAATCATCCAATTTTTTGGCAAATATATAATGCGCAAGGACAAGCAATTAATCATGGAAGAACGGATGTTGGAGCACAAGCTGTTCGAATAAATAATCTATCTGCGGGAGTTTACTTTGTAAGAGTTCTAATAGATGATCGTTTATTTGTGAGAAAAGTTTTGGTAGAGTAGGTGAGCTTAAAACTTCTTATCTGACTAATATTTTTTTCTTACTCAATAAATTATTGTCATCAACAACAACAACATAAAAACCCTGAGAGAGAACTTCCACAGTTGTTTCTGCTCCTGTTAATATGCCACTGTTCACAAGCTGACCGTAGGCATTGAATAAAGAATATTTCCCATCTATATTGGAACTTAATAAATTCTCAAACTCTATTAGGATTTGATTGGAACCGTTCTTCTGAAACACATTAAGCTGATTGCCATCATACAAGGTGTTTTTATCTCCAAAAGTAAATTTGCCTATATTAATTTTGAAGAAATATAAAGATTCGCCGTCAATATCGTAGGTAAATCCACTGCCGGAAGAATTAAGAAACGAAGTAGTTGATCCAGCTATAGGTAAACTTTTATGCCATTTTGTAAGTTCTATTGTTTTATCATTTACAGGCCAATCTTCAAATTCAAAAGCTGTGGCTAACATTGACTTAGTGTTTTTATTAAGTACCCAAACTGTCAAAATGCTATCTTTCACAAAAGCTGATGTTATCACGGAAGAGTAGGGCATTGAAACATCCACATAATTTCCTCCGTTGGCGTTATTCACAAGTTTTTTAAATATCTCGTATTTACCTGTTTTCTTTATTTCATTCGGTTTAGCATTCCAAGCAGAGTTTATCATAGAGTGAGGTCTTCCACCTGCAGAGCCAAAAAACAACCAGGTGTCAATTCCTGTAAATCCTGCTCTCATGTGTTGCCAGAGAATATCTGAATTAATAATTTCATCATGCAATTCAATACCTATCCAGTCATGCATTTCGGTATTCCAAGCTTCCTTACCCATAGCCAAAGCAGCAGTCCCAAATTCGTCAAGGCTTCCGCCCGCACCTGTATTATGAATAGCAGCAATGTCAAATGCAAGATGTTCGTCTTTCGATTTATCGACTTCATTCAACCAATCAATACCTCCCTGCACATTCCATGTTGAAGGTACAATAATCTTAGGCATTTTTACTCCTGAATTGAGCTTTGCAGGCAGATTATCATAAACATATTTAGTAATTGCGGGAGTTATGATAGTCTGTTCATTTGACAAGTCCAAATAGCTTATTTCAAATCCTTTTGTGTATACAAAATTCAGATGGTCGGCAAAAAGCTTCAAGAGTTCTTCAATATGAAAAGCTCCTTTTTCAAACAATGGAACAATAGTCCCGTCTTCCATTGTATGCGTTCTTCCCGAATCATTCCATTCCTGAACCCACAAAGGGAAAGGCGTCCATGGTGTGTTATCCACATGCCCGAATAGTCTAATCTTTTCTTCTTCGCTATATTCTGCATGTAAAGCACCTGGGCTACCAAAATAAACGATATCCGGATTTGCATTTTTCATAGCTTCCATAGCTTCCAATTCTTTTTCATAGCCACTTTCATTAAAAACATTTTTTTCAAGCTGATAGGCACTTGCTAATACGATACGGACAAATTCGGATTTCATTTCGCCCACAGCCAGTTGAGCTAATTCATCTTTTATATGACTATGGAAATACCAGAGGGCAGCTAAATCAACTCCTAATCTTATTTTTTGTTTTTTATTTTTCGATACTTTGATAGTATTTGTTGCTTCATCAGTTTTTTCATAAGTACCATATATCCGTACTTCATCTATCGACCAAAGTGAGGGATTGGCAATTAAACAACGGGCGGTAAGCCATGCTGAAACATAGTCCATTCCTTGTATTGTTGCATGTTCGGCTGCCGGTTTATACACATATTCACTAAAGTTAGCCGTAAAAGCCTGTACGACAGATGCTGATACATTTTCGAGTGGAGTTGTTCCACTAAGAGTACATCCTACTCTGAAATTAAATGCACCTCCGGTATTATTCATTTTCTGGCGAGGTACAATAGAATCTACCACCAAACGATAGGATTCTTTTGGAGCAATATTCATTCGCACAAAAGTAGGTACAAAAGTGGTAACATTCGCTCTTATTTCCCCTGTCCAAAAAGTTGGAGTTCCTGTAGGTTCAAATTTAGTTGAGAGAAGTCCTGTACCTCCGGCAACTGCGTCTTCTGCAGTTACTGCTTCGGCACCTTCTATTATGCTTGCCGCATAAGTTCCATCGAAAGTATAAGTTACGATAAAGGTTTGATTTCCTGATACTCCAAGGATATTGAAGAGTATAAATAAAAAAAATAGATGTTTTTTCATGATTACAATAATGATATATTATAAATTAGTTAGTTTTTAAAAGCTCTCGCAATACGGAAACAATTTCTTTACTCAGTTCTTCATATCCCTCTTGTTTATAATAGACATCGTCCGTTCCCATACCTTAAATTTAAAGATATCCCAATCGGTATAACCAATCCATATCAAAACCTCGAAATGCATCAAGAGAATCGAGACGTTGATTCGCTAGTTCGTTATTTATCATATCAGCCATATATTATTCGATTATATAATTATAACTTGCCTTTTATCATCGGCGACCATTCGGAAAATGCTGCTACACCGTGATTTTTAATTTTACGTTTGTAAACTTTGTCTTTACACAACACAAAGAGTATATCAAAATTAGCTCCGCCCAAACACATACCCGTCACTTTCTCTTTCTCAGGCAAGGGCAATATTGCCTGTGGCTGACCGTTTGCACCACATATCTGAATGCCAAAATTGGTCGCTACGTAGAGGTGCCCTTCTTTATCGTAACACATAGCTTCCGTTTCGCTCGTATTTTCTCCATCCGGTACATGCAGCCAAAAGAACGGCTGCTCATTTTGCAAACTTCCGTCTGTCGATAAAGTGTAGCTGTAAACACTGTTCGAGTATTTATCGGCAACAGCTAACAGCCATTTGTCCGACGACATCGCTAAACCCGAAGGATATTTTGCCGAAATCTGCATTTTTTTAATTTGCCCTTTTTTATCAATAAAGAAAATTTCTCCACCATTTTCGTCTTTTGCAGGAGCGGATACATAAAGCCCGTCGTTCTGTGTCGCCAAAACCGACAGCCCGCGAATATCGTTCATCAGTACCTTGTTTGCCTTTCCGGTTTGACCGTCGTGCAAAACAAGCTTACCCGTTCGAGACGAAATCGTGTAGAGTTCATCTTTCGCGCCAAAGGTCAGGTTAGTCACATATCCCACGTTTTCGACGAAAGTTCGAATTTTGCTGTCTGTTCCGATTTTATAGATTTTATTTTCAACGTAATCCGTAAACAAAACTTCCCCTTTACTGTTTACGGCGACGGCTTTTGCATCTTGAAAACCTTTGGAAAGCAATTTCCAAGGCTCATCGGGCAAAATAATATCCCGAACTCTCGGTGCGCTCTTTCCCGTTTTTACGGGTTTAGGCCAATCTTTCCACAAATAAGTTAATGCGTCGGCAAAACACTCTTTAAATCCGGCTCCGTGTTTGCCGTCAAGAATTTCAAAATCATACTCATAACCCGAAAATTTCAATGCTTTTTCCATTTCTAAATCCGCAAGATGCCAATCGCCCGCGCTGTTTTCCATATCGTTTGTCGCGGTTCGCATATAAATTCGAATCGGTTTTGCTTCTGTTTTACGCACGAGTGTCGGAAATTGATTTCCTCCTCTGAAAGCAACAAAGCTTGGACTTGTGCTATAAACCCGCGTAAATTCATCGGAAAATTCCCACGCTGCATTAAAAGCGGCAATTCCTCCGCTGCTGTTTCCTCCAATCGCACGGTCGTTGCCGATTTGGCTCAAATTCAAATGATATTTTTCGGCGACAAAAGGCAATACTTCCTCGAGAATAAACCGTCCGTAGCGTTCTCCCATGCTGTCGTATTCATAAGCTCTGTTATTTCGCATCAATGTAGCTGTATCAGGAGGCGGCACTTCGCCGGGACGAACAAAAACACCGACCGTAACGGGAATAATTCCGCGCGCAATCAGCGAATCCATTACACTTGCCGAATTGGGGCGGATTCCATCCTGCTGAACGTAAACACATGCCGGTGCATCAAGATTTATTTGTGCCGGAATATAAACATAAATTATCCGCTCTGTTCCCGGAAATATCTTACTTTCAGTAAAAGTAAACTCTTCTATCCTGCCCTCTACAATCGGGATATTTTCGGTAGCATAAGCTTTCAATGCCAAACTTTGGCATAGTAAAAATAGTAATATGGAACTTAAAAAATATCTCATTTTTTTTGCTGTTAAACAAGTTACTTAATCGTTCAACTCATTTAATTGGTCTTTCAGAAATCCTTTTTCAATCCTAATCGCTTCCAGTTTTTTCAAACGTGTAGGAAACATCAAATTGCTGTCCTTTCATGCCGGTAAAACACAGCATGAGCGATACAAAAAAGAGTGTTTTTTCATAGGTTTTATTTTTCATCAGATTATAACTTTGGTTGTTTTAGATGCAGTTTTGACAATATAAATTCCTTTGTTTAAAGCGATTTCAACGTTTTCATTTCCTACTGAAATTTCTTTTAGCAAAGTACCCGTTACAGTATAAATTGAAAGTCCGCTGCTGCGATATAATCCCGAAACGGTCATAACATTGTTTCTTACGGATATAACCGGAGCATCCAAGCTTTCTATCTCTTTTTTTGATGATAAAACACCTCTTTTTAAATACTTAACTCCGTTTTCATCTTTGTATATTTTGGGAAGGTTTCCGTCCATATCAAAATCAACGTCATCAGAAGTATAACTGATATCTGTTCCTAATTTTACTCCGTCAAAAGATGAAATTGATACGTTTTCAACCTGTTTCAATACATTAAAAACCGATGACTCTATAATGGGTACAAAAGTAGTTATATTTGGAAAAAACATATCGCAATCCGGTGTTGAAGAGCGTAAATTTTCTATCATCATAAGATTTTTGAATGTACATGATGTTAAAGATGCTGCATTTCCATTTATTTTTATTTGAGGAGAAAATGAGGTAGTTTCAGCATTCACAAGGCTATTGACTATATTTACATTCTCAAACAATAATTTGGACGGATAAGTCGCGTTAGCATCCAACTGCATAATCAAACCGGATTTTCGATTGAAATCGGTTGCTGTTTTAGTCGCATCCGTATTGTACAGATGAAACCTGTTATTCATAAAAGTTGTATTTTTTATACTTATGTCGCCGCCGTATTTTAGCGAAATTAAGCCTGCGTTGTGGTTAAATTCGTATGTTCCGCAATCTTCAACAAAACAGTTTTCCATAGTCAGGCTGAATGATGTCGGATTTTGTGGATTGAACGAAACAAGCGCTCCCTGCCGTGCATAAATATTGCTGAATGTACAGTTCCTGAATGTATATTTCTGATTGGCAACTTCGTTTACAACCAAAGCTCCGCCCCAATTCACACCGGTACCGCCAATTCTTTCAAATCCGATATTTTCGCATATCAACTCGAAATTATCGGCAATCAACGTAGCATTTCTCGCCGAGCGGAACAAGTATCCATATCTCACTTCTTTTGTCAAATCGCTTATCAATTCGAGCGCGCTGTTTCGTCTGATAATTGTTTTATCGGCTCCTGCGCCTATCAATCTTACTTTTTTTTCGGGAAAGGCTTTCAATTCGCCCTCCGTATATATTCCTTCATCTATATAAACTGTAAGCTCATCTTCCAAAAATCCGGGATCTTCCTCAAGCAATTCCTTCCAGAGGTTTTGTAATTTTTTATATTCTCTTGTCGCGCCCACCTTATAAACTCCCGGATCGGGATCCGCTTCGATGTCATATCCAAGCGAAATAACATAATCCTCAATCCAAGCGGGCGCTTTAAATTCAATATGTTTTGCGAGGAAAGTTTCCGTTTCTTTTACTGTCGCTATAAAATATTTTACACTCCTATCCAACATCATAAACCCATGCCCTTGCTTGGGATATTCGATAAGTTCACTCTCATTTCCAAATTCTTTCATTTTAGCATCAAACAAGCGCATGCCGTCGATTGTAGTCTGCGTATCCGCATCGCCCGACATGACTAAAAAAGGAGGCAGACCGCCTGATTTTACCTGATGATAACAGGACAGATTTTCTTCAAGCCCATTAAACCGTTCTTTATAAGCATCGTTTAAATTATCTCTATCAATAAGTATTGACGGACAATACAGAACAGCAGCACAGGGTTTTGGCGAAATCGACAAATCGTCAGTCGATTCATTAAACTCGTCGATGATAGCCAAGCCACCTGCTAACAGACCTCCTGCCGAAGTCCCCGACGACACTATTTTATTCGGGTCGATGTTGTAAGCGGCAGCATTGGCTTTGATATATCTTATTGCCGATTTTCCATCCATCAAACATCGATCGACAGTTGTTCCTGCCACCATCGTTCCAATCCTGTATTGCGGCGAAAAAGCTACCATGCCTCTCGATGCCATATATCGTGCGTGATGCTGAAAAAGTTTATACGTTCCTACATTCCATCCTCCTCCGTGATAAAATACAATTGCTGGAAGATTATTTGCTCTTGTCATTTTTGGTTCATAAATAAGCATTTTCAGTGCCTGCCCGTTTATCGTCTTGTAGATAACTTCGCTTTCCTTTACCTCGTAATGTTGAGTTGATTGGGCTTTCAACACATTCCATGACGCAATTCCTGTTAATAGGAAAAGAATGATTAATAATTTTTTCATTGGTAATTTGTTTTTAAAAATTTAAAATATGAGTTCCCCCCCCCGATAAGCTCATAATTCAAAAGCGATTGAATTTGTTATTTTGGGGTTTTAAAATTGTTTATTATTTTGTTTTTACATAAAAATATTTTTTCAGTTATCTGTCTTAAAATCCGGATTTTTTGACAAAAAACGGATTTTAACGCAGATTCAAGCGTTCTTTGACATTGTTGCGTCTGATATTTTAGTATCCTCATGAAGTTTTTCCACTCCCAGCTGGCATAAGCCAATAGCCGGTGCTTGACAAGAGACCGGTAAAAATCTGTGAATTAATTTTATATTAACCCTTATCTCCGTTGCAAGGAGACAATTAAAACACTCCAACTTTTCGGAGGGGACTCAGGATTAATTTTTATTCCGACACACTGCTTATCGGTATAAATATCAAATAAGAGTTTGCGCCTTTTTTCACGGCTATAGCCAAGGCTTGCGGCTCATTATCTTCAACATATACAAACGGACGTTCGGCACGGTGGGGAGTGAAATAGCTACCGTCCGACATTAAAAACCGTTTAGGAGTAATGATAAATTCTGAGGCTTTGTTCCAGTTAATTCCGTTTGGTGAACTAACCATGCCGATAAATCCACCCTCCGAGTTTGTGTGAAAAACTGCGTAGAAATATTCTCGTTTGGAATCGTACCACAATACGACATCTTCGGTATCGAGATAATCGATTACTGCTTTTTCTTGTATTTCAAATGGACCAGTCGGCGATTTTGCAATCGACATCGCCTGGTTACGGACAAAACGCGTTTCGTTCGGCTTATCGCCTTTAACAATCATATAATACAGTCCATCCTTTTCTGTTACTGCCGGATTGTTCAACATAGTTTTTACCGGACCCGACGGTTCCAACAAAGGTTGTTCTGTTCTTTCCCAAGGTCCTTCCAGCGAATTAGCTACAGCAACTCCTATACGCTGATTGTTTCGAATTATCGACCAGTCAGGATGCTTACCGCCTTGTTGCCCTAAAGCAATTAAATCATCTTCAGTGAAAACTTTATCACCCGGATTCGTGGCGTTATAATAAAGGTAATACTTGCCATCAAATACTTTCATCATAGGATTGTGTGCAGTAAGGGCATCCCAATGTTTTCCGCCTCTGCCTTTAAGCAGTGTCCCTTTATATGCCCAAGGTCCGACAGGCGAATTGGATTCAGCATAGGCTATTTCAGAAGATACAAGCCATGCGTTAAATCCTAAGTCTTTTTTCCAACGCGAATAAATCAAATAAAATTTTCCATCTTCACCTTTTATAATAGAAGTATCCCAGATAAAATAACTCTCTTCCTTGAATATGTTTTCCTCAGAAACTGGCATCAAACGCTTGCCGAATGATAAATTATCCTGTTTTGTTTGACCGTTCAAAGCCATAAAAAAGACTAACAAAATACTTATTGGTAAACATTTTCGTATCAACATATTTCTAAAATTTATAGAATACTTATACAGATTATCAAATACTCCTAAAGTTACTTTGTATTTTAATTATAATCCTTTATAATTCGGATTTGGTATTGGCATTTGGGCATCCATTTTCTTAATCCATTTGTTCAGTTTTTTATCTAACTCCTTAACTTTCTTAGGATATTGACTTGCAATGTCGTTTGTTTCACCAATATCATCTTTTAAATTGTAAAGTTCATATTTATTCGTTTCATATATATGAATTAACTTCCAATTACCATCTCTGATTGCGCTATACGGGGAAGCACCTTCGATATGATAGTGGGGATAATGCCAGTAAACATCTTTTCTTTTAAGTTGTTTAGTTTTGCCACTAAGAACCGGCTTTAAGCTAACTCCATCAAAACCGATTTTTTCTGATTTAGCAACCGGTAGATTCATCATATCTGATATTGTAGGCATAACATCAACAAAAGTAACAATGGAATGATTGACACTCCCTTTTTCTGCCTGATTGATATTTTTAAATATAAATGGAATTCTGACTCCACCTTCATACATATCACCTTTCCCGCTTCGTAGTGGTGTGTTATTTGTGATTTTTTTAGCACCTCGTCCAATCAACCCTCCGTTGTCAGACGTTAGGATAATGATAGTATTGTCATATATACCTTTGTCTTTCAAAGTTTGAACAACCTTTCTAACGGCATCATCAACGTGTTCAACCATAGCCGCGTACACAGGATTTTGTTGCAACTTTGATTGATCAACAAGTGCATTGTATTTATCTGTTTTATCTTTCTTAGCCATCAAAGGTGTATGTACATTGTAAAACCATAAATTCAAATAAAATGGTTGAGCAGATGTGCTTGACTGAATATAATTACAAGCTTCGGTTGCTAATCTTTCCGTTAAGTATTCTCCTTCCGGTCCGTCTTTCATGCGCGGATTACCATAAGGAGTAAAATAACCGTTATATCCCAATTGTTTGTTTTTATAAGGAGATCCTTTTGCCCAACCTCCTATATTGATATCGAAACCCTGATGTTCAGGCCAATATTCAGAGGTTTCACCAAGATGCCATTTTCCTATGTGTGCTGTTTTATAACCTGCTCTTTTGAAAACATCTGCTAAGCTTGTTTCTTCTGTTGGCAGGTACATGGTCCAATCAGGCACTAATAATTTGGCATCAGGCATTTTCCATCCTTCAATCCAATCGGTTAAATGTAATTTTGCAGGATATTTACCTGTCATTAAACTGGCTCTTGAAGGTGAAGAAACTGTACAGGTGGCGTACGCATCTGTAAATAAAACACCATCTGAGGCTAAAGAATCAATAGCAGGTGTAAGATGATAATCACTTCCATAACATTGAAAATCTTTCCATCCTAAATCATCCACTAACATAAAAACGAAGTTAGGTTTTTCTGCTTGTGATAGAGCAGGTAAAGCTATTAAAGCTGCCGAATATGAAATTTTTGTTAGAACTTTCATAATTATTATAATTATAAATTTGTTAATTTTTATTTTACCATCACTTC
>CAZNYY010000021.1:0-14978 GCA_964577335.1 uncultured Oscillospiraceae bacterium
CGATATGCCGTAAATTTATATCAAAATTAAAACTGCTTTAAAAACCTTATATCATTTTCAAAAAACAGCCTTAAATCATCAATAGCATAACGGCGCATTACAATTCTTTCAAGCCCCACGCCAAAGGCAAACCCGCCGTATTCCTCGGGGTCAATATCGCATCGCTCAAGCACCCCCGGGTGTACCATGCCGGCACCCAAAATCTCAATCCATCCTTCATTCTTACAAACACGGCAGCCCTCGCCCGCACATACAAAACAGGAAATGTCAACCTCGGCACTGGGCTCCGTAAACGGAAAATGGTGCGGTCTGAAACGAACCTTTACTTCCTCCCCGTAAAGCTTTTTCAAGAAAATTTCAAGGGTACCCTTTAAACTGCCCATGGTAATGCCTTTGTCAACAACCAGACCTTCTATTTGGTGAAACATGGGGGAGTGTGTCGCATCAACCGCATCCGAACGAAAAACACGCCCCGGGGAGATGATTTTAATTGGAGGCTTTTTGTTTTCCATCACCCTTATTTGCACTGATGATGTTTGCGTTCTAAGCAATATATTGTCCGTAATATAAAAGGTGTCCTGTGTATCCCTTGCGGGATGGTTTTGGGGGAGGTTCAGCGCCTCAAAATTATAATAATCAAGTTCCACTTCCGGCCCTTCCGCAATTTCAAAGCCCATTCCCAAAAAGATATTGCTAACCTCCTTTTGCACCTGTGCCAAGGGATGGCGGGTTGCGGTGTGTCTGCGTTTTCCCGGAAGGGTTACGTCTATTTTTTCATTTTGCAGTTTTTCCCTTCGTAGTACTTCGGTTAATACTGCCCTTTTCTCTTCAAGAGTTTTTTCAATAAACTCCCGAACCTCGTTTGCTGCCTGTCCTATTACGGGGCGCTCCTCCGGGGAGAGGGAACCCATGCCTCGAAGAACGGCGGTAAGTTCACCTTTTTTTCCCAAAAATCGTATTTTCAGTGCCTCAAGTTCCTGCACTGAGGAGGATGTTTCAAATAAGCGCAGGGCTTCCGCCCGTATGCCTTCAAGCTGTGACTTCATACTAATTCCATAGCCTTTCTGCCCGCAGAAAATATACGCATATTCTTATCTGCGGGCAGATAAGGCGTAAACTTTAAAGAATATCAAATCTATTTTTGTATCGGTTAAAGACACTATAAAAAGTTTCCTTTGTAAACATCAGTCCCCCTACCCCCAAGATTGGGGGGATTTGGGTAAACTTTTATGAAACTCGGAAATTGCAACTTAAAACTAGTAATTTCCGAACCTTATAAAAAGGTCCCTGTCACAAAAGCGACAGGGACGAAAAAATTCCGCGGTACCACCCTGAATTCCGGCAAACCGGCACTCAATAACGTTTAACGCACGTAACACGTCGCCACTTACTGAGGTGAAGACCTTTAAAGGAGAAACCTTTTCTGCGGCGCAGCTCCCGGGTGAACTTCAACAAAAACCGCCAAAAAGCGCTTTCAGCCCCGGGCGCTTTCTCTCTTTATGGCATTATTTTGTCTACTCTCCCGTTCATTGCATTTCAACTTTTAACCGAGGGGGATGTCCCCCCATGGGTTATAACACTCTTTGCCGAAAAAAGCAATATGGGTTTTATCTTCTGTATAATAGCAAAGCTTTAATTATTTGCTGTTTTGTCGGCGGAAATTATTTTTTCAACTCAGCAACGCACCCAGGGCAGATATTCTTCCCCTTAAAGTTGCCTACATCCTTAGCGTTTCCACAGAAAATGCACGCAGGCTCATATTTTTTCAATATGATTGTGCTCTCATCAACATAGATTTCAAGAGCATCTCTTTCGCCTATATCAAGGGTTCTGCGCAACTCTATGGGAAGCACTATTCGACCAAGCTCATCCACTTTTCTCACAATGCCCGTAGATTTCATCTAAATTTCCTCCCTTCTGAATCGTACTGCCATTTAAATATACCACAACTTTTGTCAAACGTCAATAATTTATTCAAAAATTGTAAAAAAATATCTTATTTTGCGCATATTTGGGGGAAAATGGAAGTGAATTCGTAATATTGTTATATTAGGATGAGGCAAAACATAAAGTAAATATTATAAGGATTGCTTTTATCATAATGGCTGGAGGATTTTGTTTATGCTAAATTACATATGGGCGGGGATTATGCTGATATCAATAATAACGTCATTTTTCACGGGGCGCACGGAAGAAGTTTCCGCTGCGGCAATGTCGGGTGCTGCCGACGGGATAACATTTATTTTGGAATTGGCGGGGATAATGTGTTTTTGGACGGGGATTATGGCAATAGCCGAGCGGGGTAAACTCACCGGTGTTTTTGCCCGTATACTTCGCCCCGTCACAAAACTTCTTTTCCCTAATATAGCACCAAAAAGCCCTGCCATGAACGCAATTGTTATGAATATGACGGCAAATATGCTAGGGATGAGCAATGCCGCAACGCCGCTTGGGTTAACTGCCATGAGTGAGCTTGACAAGCTTAATAAAAAAAGCAAAACGGCATCAAATGCAATGTGCATGTTTGTAGTGATTAACACTGCTTCCATTCAAATTATCCCTGCCACTATTATTGCCCTTCGGCGGGGGGCGGGTTCTGCAGTCCCTGCCGAGATTGTGGTTCCCGTTTGGATTGCTTCCATTGCAACGCTTGCGGTTGGTATTACTGCGGCAAAAATCCTTGAGAGGAGACGCATATGAATACAGTGTCTGCGGCGGCATTGCCCGTCATGATAGCGCTTATTATTTCTGCTGCACTTATGCGGGGGGTGAAGGTTTATGATGCGTTTTTGGACGGCGCTGTGGAGGGGCTTCGCACCGCAGTTAAAATTGCCGCTCCCCTGGTGGCGCTTATAAGCGCCATTTCAATGCTTAGGGCATCCGGGGCGCTAGAGCTAATCTGTCACGGGCTGTCCCCGCTTGCCAAACTTATTTCCTTCCCGGAAGAGGTTCTTCCCCTTGCGCTTTTGCGCCCTGTTTCGGGCAGTGCATCCCTTGCGGTATTAAAAGATATTTTGCAAGAAAACGGGCCCGATGGTTTTGTGGGGAGGGTTGCATCGGTAATATCAGGCTCTACCGAAACAACTTTTTACACTCTTGCTGTGTATTTTGGCTCCATCGGTATAAAAAATGCCCGCCACACGGTAAAGGCTGCACTTGTTGCCGATATTTTCGGCATGATATTCGGGGCGGTTGTAGTAAGACTTTTGCTTTATTAATATAGAATTTAACTTACAAAAGCATTTATTTCCTCCTGCGTCAAATCACGGTGCAAACAGAGGTTTATTCCGTTTGCCAGGATTTTTGAAACCCTGTCGGCTATAAAATCAACCTCTTTGGGGGTTACCATCATAGAACCTACACTTTCAGGCAAAACCTCACTTATTAGTCTGTGTTTCTGGTCTTTGTCAATACCTTTTAGCAACTTGTAAAAATCCTTGTCCTTGTCGGTCTGCTCTATCAGCGCATCAATTACCTGGTCTATGCTGTCGTTTGCTATTGTGGCGGCGTCCACCACCATGGGTACACCCACCGCAATTACCGGTACACCGAGGGATTCCTCATCCAAGGTCTGCCTTCGGTTGCCCACACCGCTTCCGGGGCTTATCCCCGTGTCGGCAATTTGAATTGTTGTGCTTACCCTGTCCATTCTGCGTGACGCCAACGAGTCGACGGCAATTACAAGTTGGGGGGAAACTCTCTCCGCCACGCCTCTAATTATTTCTCCCGTTTCTATCCCTGTCAACCCCAAAACTCCGGGTGCCAAAGCGCATACAGGGGACAATCCTTCACCCACCCCCTCCGGAAGGTTTGAGAACAGGTGCCTTGTGACCATTAGGGAGGATATAACCTTCGGACCAAGTGAATCGGGGGTGATTTTACTGTTTCCAAGCCCCGCCACAAGTGTAATTCTGTCCTCGTCCTCACCTATCATTCTTCGCAGTTCATGGCACAGTGCCTCGGTGGCTTTTATCTGAAGTTCGGGGTCGTTTTGCTTTAGGCGGGGTATTTCAAGGGTTATATACCTGCCCATTTTCTTCCCAAGCGCACGCTCGCCCTCCTCGGATGTTATTTGCACCCTTGTAATTACAATGTCGTCATCACCATCGGTTTCACATATAATACCGGGCGCTTCCTCTTCTTTTTTTACGGCTGTTTCCCTATAAATTTCTCTTGCCTCTATTGCAAGGTCGGTTCTTATGTTAAACAAACTATCACCTCCCTGTTATTTTTCTAAATAAAACGGAAATTATACCATCAATCCGAAGGAATTCGGTATAATGCCGCAAGAATTGCCAGCGACAAAAAAATACAGGGCATTTGCCCTGTAAAACTAATTTCCTTTTATTTTTTTCCAATAATCGCTCATGGCACTTTCGTGCTTATTCCCGCCGGGGACATAGTATTTTTTATTTTTAATTGGGTCGGGCAAATATTGTTGGGGGGTATAATTGTTTTCAAAGCTGTGGGGATACTTGTAGGAAACACCCCTGCCAAGCTTTTTAGCACCTTTGTAATGCGAATCCTTTAAATGCGGGGGGATATCCCCCGTATTTGTATTTCGTATATCCGCTATCGCCGCATCAACAGCAGTAATTGCGGAGTTTGATTTTGGAGAGGCGGCAAGCAGTATAACAGCCTGCGCCAAAGGAATTCTCGCCTCCGGAAAACCAAGCTGGAAGGCACAATCAACACAGGCTTTCACAATGCTTATGGCGGAAGGGTAGGCAAGCCCTATATCCTCCGCCGCAATTACCATAAGCCTGCGGCAGATTGACGCCAAATCCCCCGCCTCAACAAGCCTTGCAAGGTAGTGGACGGCGGCATCCGCATCACTTCCCCTTATTGATTTTTGGAAGGCGCTGAGTATATCATAATGACTGTCGCCGTCACGGTCGTACCTCATGGCACGTTTGGTTGTAAAACCTTCCGCCGCCCCCTCGTCAATTAATATAACCCCGTCATCCCCCGCACGCACTGAAAGCACCCCAAGCTCCAAATACCCTATTGCACGGCGGACATCTCCGCCTGCGGTATGCGCCATATGGGTTATTGCCTCCGGCAAAACATTTATTTTATATCCTTCTTCCTTCAGGGCAAGTACTGCCCTTGACAGGGCAAGTTCTATATCCTCCGGCTCAAGCCCATGAAACTCAAAAACATTTGAACGTGACAATATTGCATTATAAATATAAAAGTACGGGTTTTCGGTTGTACTTGCAATAAGGGTAATCTGCCCGTTTTCAATAAACTCCAAAAGGGATTGCTGCTGTTTCTTGTTAAAATTTTGAATTTCATCAAGATAAAGCAGAACCCCGCCCATAGCATCAAAGCCGCCCAAATCCCCCACAATTGCCTTAATATCCGCAAGGGAGGCGTTTGTGGCGTTCAGCCTGTAAAGCTTTTTCCCGGCGGCTGATGCCGCAATATTCGCAACGGTGGTCTTCCCCGTACCCGAGGGACCGTAAAAAATCATATTCGGAATATTCCCCGAATGAATTATATTGTAGAGAACAGCGCCCTTTGACAGAAGGTGGCGCTGCCCCACCACCTCATCCAATGATGAGGGTCTTATCCTGTCCGCCAGAGGTCTGTTCATACGCACTCCTTTTTAATAAAGCGGATACTTTTCAGAGAGAACCCGAACCCTGTCCCTTATTTCGTCCGCTTTTTCATCAAAATCCTTTATCGCCATTGCAACAAGCTTTGCAATTTCCTTCATATCATCTTCCACCATACCCCTTGAAGTCACCGCAGGTGTACCTATTCTTATTCCGCTTGTGATAAACGGGCTTTTCGTGTCAAAGGGTATTGCATTTTTGTTTACGGTTATTGAAACCTCGTCAAGTGCCTTCTCAACTTCCTTGCCTGTTTTTCCGGTGTCGGTAAGGTCTACAAGAATTAAATGGTTGTCGGTTCCGCCTGACACAAGCTTTAATCCCTCGTCTATAAACCCTTTTGCCAATGCCTTTGCATTCTTTTGCACTTGTTTTTGATACTCTGCAAAATCGGGCTTTAGTGCTTCCAAAAGGCATACGGCTTTTGCGGCGATTACATGCATAAGCGGTCCGCCCTGTATCCCCGGGAATATCGCCTTGTCAACAAGCTTTGCATATTCCTTACGGCATAAAATCATACCGCCCCTTGGACCCCTTAGGGTTTTGTGGGTTGTTGTGGTCACAAAATCCGCATACGGAACGGGGCTTGGGTGAATACCCGCCGCAACAAGTCCCGCAATATGCGCCATATCAACCAACAAATAAGCGCCTACTTCTTTGGCGATTTCGGAAAACCTTTTAAAATCAATAGTCCTTGAATATGCACTGGCGCCCGCCAAAATAAGTTTTGGCTTATGCTCCTTCGCAAGACGCAAAACCTCGTCATAATCAATTACCTCTGTTCCTTCCGTAACGCCGTACGGAACAATATTATAATATTTGCCCGACATATTTACAGGACTGCCATGGCTTAAATGCCCGCCGTGGGCAAGGCTCATACTTAAAATGGTATCCCCCGGTTCCAAAACAGCAAACAAAACAGCCATATTTGCCTGTGCGCCCGAGTGCGGCTGAACATTTGCATGGTCCGCCCCGAAAAGTTTACATGCACGCTCCCGTGCCAGGTTTTCCACAACGTCAACATGCTCACAGCCGCCGTAGTACCTTTTGCCGGGATACCCTTCCGCATATTTATTTGTAAGCGGAGTGCCCATCGCCTCCATAACCGCAGGGCTTACAAAGTTTTCGGATGCAATAAGCTCAATCTTATCACGCTGGCGGGAAACCTCTGCCTCAATGGCATCTGCCACCTCTTTATCAATTTTCCTAATTTCGTCCGTACTGTACATTAATCTACCCCCAAAGTGTTATTTACATTTAAAATATGACTGCGCTGCAGCCCATTTATATATTATAGCTTTTATCCTTTGCATTTACAAGAGATTTGTGATAAAATATAACAAATACTTGGTTGAAATTGCTTTTTAGGACAATATTAAAAGCGGGGAAAAGGTTTTGAGAAAAAAAGAAAAGGTTTTAAAAATTAAAGAAATTTTTAATATTCATTACAGCGAGGCAGATACTACATTAGACTACAAATCTCCGTTTGAGCTGATGGTTGCAACCCAGCTTGCGGCACAGTGTACGGATGCGAGGGTGAATACCGTAACCCCTGCACTTTTTGCAAAATACCCCGATGTATATGCTTTCGCACGGGCGGATATAACGGAACTGGAGGCTCTTGTAAGACCAACGGGGTTTTTTAGAAACAAGGCAAAGAACCTAAAAGCGGCGGCACAGGTTTTGCTTGAGGATTTCGGAGGTGAAGTGCCCGGCACTATGGAAGAACTTTTGACAATCCCAGGGGTGGGCAGAAAAACCGCAAACCTGCTTTTGGGGGATGTGTTCGGAAAACCTGCAATTGTGGTTGACACTCATGCGGGGAGGATAAGCCGAAGAATAGGACTTACTAAGAATACCGACCCGTATAAGGTGGAAATGGACCTTATAAAAATTGTGCCGGCGGATTATTCAAACCGTTTCTGCCATCAGCTTGTGCTGCACGGCAGGGCAATATGCACCGCTCGTTCACCTAAATGTCCTGTTTGCCCCATTTCCGAATACTGTGATTATTGGCGGAAGGTGTCCAAGGTTTAGCATAGTTTTTATGTTATGAAAATAAATAATATACGGAGGGAAAAATGCTTAAAATACTCTTTCTTATAAACCATGCGGGGAAGGCGGGGACTGAAAAATATGTCCGAAACCTTATTGAATACTACCACAACAAGCGTGCGATTTGTTTATTTGCCTACAATGAAGGAGGACTTTTGGCGGAGCAGATGGAGGAGGAGGGGATAAAATCTTTTCGTTTTGATATGCACCATCCCTTTGACCTTGCCGCCGCCCGGAAGCTTGCAAAAATCTGCAAGGCGGAGGGGATAGATATTATACACACTCAATACCCCCGTGAAAATTATATAGCGGTTTTGGCAAGGCTTTTCGGCTCTCCGGCAGAGGTGGTTTACACTTGCCACTTAACGCTTATTCCGGGACCTGCATGGACGCTTACAAATTCCGTTATCACAAGGTTTAACAAGAAAATAATTGCCGTGTGCAACTATTCAAAAGAAATTTTAATAAAGGCGGGTGTAAACGGCGATAAAATAACCGTGATATTTAATGGTGTTGTTCCCGCCGAGGGAGAACCCGTGCGCTCAAAAGCTATACGGGGGGAACTTGGAATAGGGGAGGATACTTTTGTTATAACCACCCTTGCACGTTATCAGGAGGAAAAGGGACTGGAGTTTTTGGTAAATTCCATGGCGGAGCTTAAAAGGAGAAGTAAAAGGAAGTTTTGTTGCCTTATAGTGGGTGACGGTGCGCTTTATGAGGATATCAAGCAAAAAATTGCGGAAGAGGGACTTGGAGAAGAAGTTTTACAGCTTGGTTTCAGACGGGATACGGACAGCATTTTGGCAGGGTCGGACGTTTTTGTAAACAGTGCAAAAAGCAATGAAGCTTTAAGTTTTGCAATACTTGAAGGGATGGAGCATGGTTTACCCATTATAGCAACCGACATAGGCGGCAACCCCGATATTGTAAACGAAAAAACGGGAGTTGGCATATTGGTGCCGTACAATAACCCCGAAAAAATGGCGGATGCTGTTATAAAACTTATGGAGGACAACGACTTTTATAAGGAATGTTCTCAAAACTCACTAAAAGCGGTTCGTGAAGTATTTAATCTTGAAAAGTTGATGGATGTAACCTTTGAACAATATAAATAATGCTGTTATATGCGGCAAATATGGAGGTTTTTTATGAAAGAGTACACTATAAAAAAGAAGAATTATTTTAGCGGGGTATGGACAGAAATTGAACCTGCAATAATTGACAACTACAAATGGCTTGACAACGGCTATTCCCCCCGTGTGGAAACAAGACTTTTTCATGACGGTGAGAATATTTATGTGAGGTTTCAGGTTTTTGAAACAAAGGTTAAGGCTGTTTACACGAAAATGCACGACCCTGTTTGCAAGGACAGCTGTGTGGAGTTCTTTTTTCGCCCGCAAGTTGACCCAAGGTACTTAAACTTTGAAACCAACGCCATAGGCACTCTTCTTCTGGGGCTTGGGGAGGAGCGAAACGGTAGAAAAGAGATAAATGTTGACCCTGACATATTTGATATAAAAGCCTCGGTCACAGACCCTGAGGCTTTTAATGGGGAGTCGTGGACATTAGAGTATAAAATTCCTTTTGGGTTTTTAAGAGAAACTTACGGTAGTTTCAATATCAGTGACGGCATAATGGCTAACATCTACAAATGCGGCGACGAGTGTGAGGTTGAGCATTACGGCACATGGAACGAGGTTTTGAGCGATAAGCCCGATTTTCACAGGCCTGAATCCTTCGGGAAAATGACTTTCGAGGTGTAATTGTGCAAATAAGTACAAAATATTTAACCAATTCGGCAATCATTGCGGCGGTATATGTGGCGCTAACCTTGCTTTTGGCGCCCATCAGTTTTGGTGCCGTGCAGCTTCGTGTTGCTGAGGCTTTGACTGTTTTGCCAATGCTGACCCCCGCTGCAATTCCGGGTCTTTTTGCGGGTTGCCTTATTGCAAACATTTATACCGGCAGCATGATTGATATAGTTTTCGGCTCTCTTGCCACATTGCTTGCGGCTGTTATGACATACAGAACAAGGGACAGGGTATGGCTTGCGCCTTTTTTCCCGGTTATAATAAACGCCGTGGTGGTGGGAGGATATATAGGACTTTATTTTACGGATGATTTCCCCGTTTTACTGACGATGGTTTTAGTAGGAGCGGGTCAGCTTGCAGCATGTTACGGTATAGGCTTGCCGCTGTACAGGCTTATGAAAAAAATGAAGATAAAATTTTAAAACACCTGTTTTATTTGTAACGATTTTCCTTCTTTTGAATATAATGATATCAAAAGGGAGGAGGCACCTCTATGTGCGGTAAAAAAAGGGCGTTTGGCATAATTATTCTCTCATTTGCTGCAGGGGCGCTCATAGCGGCTATTTTACCTCTTTGGATACTCGCTATAATTGAGGCGTTTGTGCTTATAATCATTGGGTGGTGCTTTTTCAGCGGGGACTGATAGGGAGAAAGGGTTCAAAAATTTTTATGGGGTGATTTTATGAAGATAATGGTATTTAAGACTCCAAAGTTTTTACGGGGACTGCTGCGCTCAATTTTTAAAATTAACAAAAGATAACGTAAATGATGTTACATATAATATTTTGTTAAAAGCGGGAGCGCCCCGCTTTTTTCATTGTATAGGAAAAATGCAAAGTTTTACATAAACTTAATACTTTCTTAATATAATATACCTTGAAAAGAATTTTTATATGATATATCATATTAGGCGAAAGGGCAGGTGAGATTGTTAATGGACAGAAATAATAATACCACAAAATTTGATTTTGAGATTGACAAATCAAGGCAGGTGCGTAATATATTAAAGGAAGTGCACGAGGCGCTCCAGGAAAAGGGGTATAACCCTATAAGCCAGCTTGTGGGGTATATTCTGTCCGGCGACCCGACTTATATTACCAGCCATAAAAATGCAAGAAGTATCGTAAATAGGGTTGAGCGGGATGAAATAATTGAAGAACTTGTAAAGAGTTATCTTGAAAAATAATTATTATTATATAAGCGGGCTTATCAAAATGCGCCGAACACGCAAAAAGGCTCGCTGACCCCATGCGCCTTTGATAAACGAAAGTATCTAAAAGATGTAGTAAAATTCGTTCTTCGACGAATTTTACATACACTTATGTTTTGCGATATGAACAAACCTTACCTCTCGACGTACCCTGTACGCCTTCGGGAGCGGTTTGTCCACTTAGGCATCATTTTCCTTACGTCCCAAAAGGGTAGTATCACAATGAAAAATTGTGATACTGCCCCCTTTTTTTTGAAAATTAAAGTGCGGCTTCTTTTTTTGCCTTTGAAAATAGGAATAAACACAAAAACTGGGTTGCTGCAAGGATTATCATTGCATATCCTATATTCCTTATCGAGCCGCTTGCGAAAAATAACAATAATAGTCCCAGGGTGCGCCCTGTACTGAAAAATATCTCAAGAAGAACAAACCCGGCAGAAATATTGTCCTTAATTGCATCGCTTAACATAAAAAGAGTCGAACTGCTTCCAAAACTTATAAAGAAGTATGCCGCAGCTCCCGCAAAAACCAGTGTATATATATTTATTTCAAACAAAAACACAAGGGACGATAAAAACACAGCCCATACAAATATTTTAAGTGTTTTCATGGCGTTTTGCGGTGTTAATCGCCGTGTTATATAATAAAAACCTATGGACTGAATAAGAGCCATGGTGCTGTTAAAGGTTCCCACCGCACCTTCCAACGGACTCATTATAAACAACATTAAGTAGAAAATAAACCCCACGCTGCCTTCACGCAATCCGTGAAAAAACTTGGCATACATAACATACATTAGCTCTTTATTTTTTGTAAGTAAAATAAGGGTAGGTATTAGCGGCGGATTTTCAGCGGTTTTTTCAACGGCAGGCATACCAAAGCTGAGAACGAGAGAAAGCGCACCCAATACAAGAGATAACACAAACACAATATAATAACCCGTATTTCCCAAGCACTGGATAACAAAACCTGTTATAAACGGCACAATTATGGAGGTCAGAGTGATTGCAACCGTGGATGTGCCCACATATTTATTTTGCGCATCGGGATTGTTATCGCTGTAGCTTAAAACAATTACATTTGCAGTCACATAATATAGGGCACCGCTAAAACCGATAAGAATACCCGCAAGCCAAACATAACCGCTGATATTGTCTTTCAATAAAAGTATGACTATATAAAGCATCATATAAGAAATTATTCCGATGCGAAAAACAGCAACAGTTGGAAGCCTCCTTACTAAAAAACCTTGGAGAAGGCTGGATAACGTAAGCGAAGCAAGGTTAAAAATATTAAAAAATATAACCGCTTTAGCGCTTCCGCCGCTGGAAAATATAAAAGTGTTTATAAACGAGCCGGAAATAACCTGCGAAAGCAGGGCAATATATGCAACCAGCATCAGCTTTTTCTGAGACTCGTTTAAAAGATTAATACCTAAAAGATCTGACAGTTTTCTAAAAAAATGCATGGCATTCCAGCCTCCGAAAAAGAAAAATTGACCTATTATTATTCAAATGTGCATTGATTATACTACATAAAAATTTCGCTTGCAATAACAAAATTAATATTTATAAATCTTTGTTTATTGTAGATAAAAGGAGTTGTTTAAATAAGGCTTTCAAAGCCGGTTTAGGTCATTTTTCACAAATCAGCGCATGGTGATTTTGGGGCGTATATTCTCCGCATTTTTAGGCAGACGGGAAGCCCAAAACCAAACTGTGAATAAACTTGCATAAAAACCAAAAAAAATCAAAAACTACCTATGAGGTTAAGCCGGTCAGAGAATACGGGAAGAAATATTCAGATTTTGAACAGAAAGGTTACTGATTTTAAAATGGGGAAAAACAAATCAACAAAAAATGATGGTGTTACAGGCAAAGGAAAAACACAAAAGCTTGAAACGGAGGTTCGCCTGCCAAAAGGCATGAAAACTCCAAAGAGAACACCAAAATAATAGCGAGGAGGTGATTTTTATGCCAAAGGATAGCCAGATTGACGGAAAAAAAGCAAGAAAGAAAAAGGCAAAGGGACAAACACCCCTGACTGCCGAAAATCAAAATCAAAACCCTAATAGCAAGAAAATGTCTGTTCCAAATAATGATGTGTAAAAACGGGGTTCAAAGCAGTAATGAGGTGTAGCCTTTGGCTACACCTCATTTTGGGGCGTAAGGAAAATGATATCGAATGGACAAACCGCATCCGAAAATGGTACGTCGAGAGGTAAGGTTTGTTCATAGCGTAAAACATAGCTGTATGTAAAATTCGTCGAACAACGAATTTTATACATCTTACTTTCGTTTATCAAAGGCTCATGGGGTTAGCGAGACCTTTTGCGTGTTTGGCGCATTTTGATACAGCCCCATTACTATTTCATTATTTTTTTAAGCGGAACTGTCAGAATTACGGGCAATATAACTGAAAACAGAATCTGAACCACATTCATGGGAATGTTTAAAAGAGGAGAGGAGATATTGCCGTATATTATAACCTCCGAAACATAGTATCCGCCGACCATTATAAGTCCACCCACCGCAAACGCCGCAATTATCCCAAGCACACGGGACGACAGTCTTTTGTAAAAAAATGCGGCGGCAAGAGCCATAAGGGATTTAACGATGGCTGTGGGGAGTGCATATACGGTGTAGCCCGATGCAATATCCGCCAAAGCGCCGCCTACTGCACCCGCGAACGCCGCCGGGGCACCGCCCAGCAAAAAAGCGGCAAGATAAATTATACTGTCTCCGAAGTGAACATATCCCGTTCCAACAGGGATACGATACGCCATTGTAAGAGCTAAAGTCATAGCGGTAAATATACTGGTATAAATCATTTTTTTTGTATTCATTTATGTACACTCTCCTTTACAAAAGTTTTATTTTTAAATATGCCTCAAAATATCTTTTTCCAAACTCTCTGAGGGACGCGGCGTCAAAATGAAGAGTATCCCCTTTATCGACAAGCCCTTTCGCTAAAGCTATGGCAAAATTTTTGGTGGCAGCAATGTCTCGTAAGGCACAGTTTACGGTTTCCAAATGGCTGTGACCTTCTCCTTTTGCCAAAAACTCGCCAAGTTCTCCGACTATTACGGGTACGTCACTAATGCCAAGTTCTGCCTTTAGAGTGTTTATCATTAACATAAATCTTTCCTTATAGCTTTTGGCAAGCTCTGCGTTTGTAATATCCCCTTCTCCCTGATGCCACAAAACCCCTGCAAGCGTACTTGTTTCCTGTGCTTTTTTAGCGACGTGTACTGCGTTTTGATAAAGTTCCTCCCCGGGCATCCACTGGCTGAGTGCCGTGCCTCCCACGGCACAGGGGATAAGTCCTACTACCTCGGAGGTTTTCTTTACAAATTCGTCCGCAAATGCCGGGGAAAGTCCTATACCCGCCTCGGGTTTATCTCGGTGCAGCGGCTCCTCCATTGGCAGCCACTCTCCGTCCCGAAACATAAATATTTTGTCGTTTGATAGTTTTGGAACACTTTCCAAAACCCCTCTGCCCGCCATGTTTGACTGACCAATAAGTAAAAAAGACTTCATTTTATCTACCTCATAACAATTATTAATTTTTCAGACTGTGCATAGGTGCGGGTATTCTGCCGCCCCGCTTTATGAATTTGCTGCAATCATATTTATTTACCGGCATCACGGGTCCCGTGCCCAAAAGCCCGCCAAACTCAACAATATCCCCAACCTTTTTGCCCGGTGCCGGAATAATCCTAAGAGCAGTGGTTTTGGAATTTACAACCCCTATCGCCATTTCGTCCGCCAAAATGCCCGATATTGTTTCGGCGGAGGTGCCGCCGGGAACCACGACCATATCTATCCCCACAGAACATACACAGGTCATCGCCTCAAGTTTTTCAAGGCTTAAAGCACCGCATTTTACCGCCTCTATCATGCCCGCATCTTCGCTTACGGGGATGAATGCACCGCTTAAACCCCCTACATAGGACGATGCCATAACCCCGCCCTTTTTAACCGCATCGTTTAGAAGTGCCAAGGCGGCCGTGGTGCCTGGTGCGCCGCATTTTTCAAGCCCCATTTCTTCTAAAATATAAGCCACACTGTCACCGACGGCGGGAGTGGGTGCGAGTGACAAATCAACAATCCCAAAAGGCACCCCCAGCCGGCGAGAGGCCTCCCTTGCAACAAGTTGCCCCATTCTGGTGATTTTAAAGGCGGTTTTCTTTATAGTTTCGGCAACCGCTTCAAAATCCTGTCCCTCTACTTTTTCAAGCGCACGCTTTACAACCCCGGGACCGCTTACCCCCACATTTATAAC
>CAZNYY010000022.1:0-14919 GCA_964577335.1 uncultured Oscillospiraceae bacterium
TTAAAAATGTGCGAATTGCACAAAACTACAACAGCAACAGGAGCGACACATATATTGACAATATCATAGTTTACACACAAAGTCCTACAGATACATCAGGTGATGCGAGGGTTGCAAGACCCAGGTATTATCAAAGCGGAGAGTACAGTGATATATATTCCTTCAGGCACTATCATGCAAACATATACAATGCCAGATTTACCATAAAACTGCCCGATGCGAGCGAGCAAACCCCGAGGGAGATTTTGGTTATACAGGCGCAGTATGATGCGGAGGATAATTTAACGGGGATGTCATTGTCAAAGCACAAAATTACATCTGCCGATGTTCAATATATAGAGAATGAGTATACAGCTGACAGCAGCCCCATCCCGGGTGACAAACTTAAAACATTGATATGGGACTTCGGCACCTTGAAGCCTTTGTATGCTCCTTGGACAATATACAGATAATTTAGGAGGGATGATTACATAATGAGAATAAAATTTGCTGCCGTTGCCATGGCACTTGTATTTGTCATGGGCATAACGGCGACAGGCACCTTGGCGGTAAGGTATGAGGATGTGGCGGGAGAAAGCTATGAAGAAGCTGTCAATGTTATAAGCGAGCTGGGGATTATGGAAGGCGAGAGTAAGGACACCTTCCTGCCCGAGGGCGGTGTAAGCCGTGCGGAAATGGTGACAACTATTTTAAAGTTTTTAAATATAGAGCATATGGCAACAGGCACTGACGAGCAGATATTTAAAGATGTTTCCAAAATACACAGGGCATACAAAAACATACATACGGCTTATGCAATGGGGCTTATAAACGGTGTCAGCAGTGACGAGTTTGCCCCCGATATACCCATAACCTTCCCTCAGGCGGTAAAAATTATTGTAACCGCCTTAGGGTATGACGTTAAAGCCGAAGGGCTTGGGGGATATCCCAGCGGCTACCTTGCCGCAGCGGCCCAGGCGGGTATTTTAAAGGGCGTGTCCGCAGCGGGGGACAATGCCCTGACAAGGCATGCCTTGGCACAAATGCTTTACCGTGCGCTTGATGTGGAATTGTTCGAGCGCACACAGTACGGCGGTGACAGCCATACCTACGAAACACAGGAGGGTGTTACTCCGCTTACAAAATATTTGAATTATAACACTATAAGCGGCGTTATTACAGCCACAAACAAAACGGGGTTGTTTTCCTCCGCCAGCACACTTAGGGAGGACGAGGTTGTAATTGCAAACAAAACCTTCAAGGCGGGGAACACGGGCGCCGAGGAATATTTGGGTTATTTTGTGCGTGCGTATTACACCACAGCCGAAAACAGCGATGACAACATTATAAAGTTTTTTTATACGGACAGCAAAAACAAGGTTTTAACGCTTAGTGACGAGGATGATATGGAATTTGATTATTCGGGCGGCAGTTTTCATATCACATATTACAATGAAGAAAAAAACAGGCAGGAAAAGATAGTAGCGGCGGCAAGTGCGTGTATTTACAACGGCAAAGCGGTGGATTTGGCGGATGTTGAGGCGGATGTAATCCCGCGGCTGCAAAATTTTGAAACAGGTTCTGTAACGCTTATCGACCATACGGGCGGCAGCAACTATAATGTCGTTTTTATCCAGCAGTATGTCTCTATGATGGTTGACAGGGTAAACGATATAAACCAAACCATTTCATGCGTAAGCTACACTCCGACAGGCAATACCATAACCAATTTAATAAAGCTGTCGGATGATGTAATGGACATCAGCTACAATATATTTAATGCAAAGGGCAGCCCCATAGAATTAAACCAAATAGCCAGGAACAATGTTATATCGGTTTATTCCAGTATAGACGAAAGTGTTTTTGACATTTATGTGTCTGAAAAAAGGATTGCGGGAGATATAACGGAGGTTACCAATAACGAGAAATATGCCATAAACGGCAAAACCTACAAAAGAATATCAAGTCTGCCGGGTGAACTGCTAACCCTTGGTATGTCAAGCATTTTTTATTTGGACCGTGACGAGCATATTGTCGGGGTTGATATTGACAGTGTTTTGACGGGTAAATACGGGTTTTTGATGGGCGTTTATATTCCGACTGACAACGGGCTGTCAAGTTTTCCAAGCTACAAAATACTGACAGACGACGGCGAGATGAAAAATTTTGAAAGCGAGCGCCGAATTATTGCGTATAACCCCGCAAGCGGCGATGTTGAAAAAGTGGATGTTTCCGAGCTTGTTTATACACAGAGAACACAGAAAGGGTATGGGTCGGGGTATGAGCATATGCTTTGGTACACCCAAAACCAAAACAATTTTACCTATGAAACATCAAATGCACAAACAGGGGTGGAATTTTATTACAGACCGTGGCTGACAATACAGGACAGGTCGGATATAGCATCAAGAAAACCGGTTTATTACGAAACGGATGCAAAAGGCAAAATTACAAAAATTATAGTTCCGGATATCCCCGTGGCGGGGCAAAATAAGCTTACAACCATAAACCCCGAAAGAAATAATTTTATGTATATGTCCGCAGGCAGAAAAATGAGGGACCCGAGTGCCGGTACCGCAACAGCGCCTACCCCGTTTGTGAACATATCGCAAAACGCACTTATAATTTCAGTGTTGGCACTTGATTATACCGATAAGGACTACAAGGTTTCCACAGGCGGAACGGCAATTTTCAGGAACGAGAACAACCATAAAGTAAAAATGTAATCAATTGAAGGCGGCGACGAGGCACGCTGGGTGGTGGCATATTCGCCCCGGCCGTACGAAAGTTTATACATGCCGTATGTGGTGGTAGATTCCGTTGCTCAAACCCATGACGGGAAGATAAAATTATACGGTTTTTCAGGGGGAGAGCCGTATGAGGCGGAAATACTGCCCGAAACAAGGCTGGTGGAAAGACTGCTTACGTCAGACCGTTATGTGTATGACGAAAGCACTAAATTAAAGGCAACCAATATTTTAGATTTTTGTGCCACAAAGCCCGATGGAACAGCGGGTTTGCGCAGTTACGACATGGCAATTTCAACAAATGCCGCCCCGCTTGCAAATTATCCCATTGGGATAAATACACCGTATGCGGATGAAAATTCCCTGAAAAAAGGGGATGTAATTTTGGTGGGCAAGGACAGGGGGAACGAGGTTTGCTATGTTGAGATAGCAATGCGCGCGGACGATTGTGTAATGCTGCTTCCGGCAAACAGTTCGTCCTTTTCAAACAGAATGATATATGCACATGTCCTAAAAAAGGGTGTGATTACAGGGTTTTATGGGGAAAACGAGGTGTTGGTACGCTCTGTGGGCGAATATTCCGCATCCGCATACAGGAGAACCACTCCGTATATGAACAATTTTGACCCCTCGAATATGTTTGAGGACAATACGGATTACCGCTTAACTTATTTGTATGACGATGTTAATATGCCCCATAATTTCACAAGAAGCAATGTTTGGATTTACGACTACGAAAGAAACAAAATAGAAACTGCCAATCATACTGTTTTGGACGAGGGCGATGTTATATTGGTAAGAGGGGCGGCGCTCTCGCCGATAGATTGCATTATACTAAAAAATTATCCCGCCGAAGCGGATTATGACTACTGGAAATAGCGGGTTATAGCGAAAAAGGGACGTTTTGAAGGCAAAACGTCCCTTTTTAATTTTGTGTATGGACAAAAGAGGGGAAATAATGATATACTTGTTAAAGACAAATTTAGCACCTTTAAGTACAATGATATTTAGGAGAATATATGTGAATATTTTTAAAGCGGAAAGATTTTTTAATATTTTTTCAGGAAACCGACCGCTGAAAAAGTGGGTTTTCAGCTATTTCATAATTATTATTGTTATTATGATAATAACAATAATTGGAAACCTTTTAACCTACAATGTATCCAGGGTGGAAATAAATGCGGCAAACAACCGTCTTGTCATGCAAATGCAAAAACTGTATGACAGCTATTTTGACGAGGTTGAAAAAAATGCGTATGTACTTGTAAACAGTCTGACCGTTAAACACATAATAGACAAAAGGGATATCAGCCGTGCCGACAGGACAGACCTTGTGCGAACTACAATTACGGATGTTAGCAGGGTTGTTCACAATAGCAAAATACTAAGTGATATATTTATTGTTTTCAGGGATGAGGATGCCTGTATAAACAGCGGGGCAATGTTTAACAAGGAAATACTGTACGAAAGCTTTTTTTCCGAGTATTATGAAAGCCGCCAGGAATGTATTGATGATTTGAGCAATTATCCGTCCCGCGGGTACAAGATTATAAAAAGCCAAAACGGTGAGTTTAAAATTTTATATATAGACAAGCCCGCTATTGACAGACCTGTGTTCATCGTAATGGAGATAGACCAAAGAGGGGCGATTGAACATTTAAGGGGAGGAGAATTCGGGCATGTTTTGCTGACGGATGACGAGGAGAATGTTATTATCACAAACTCGGATATAGCTTTTTCCGAGTCTCTTAATCTGCCGCCTGTCGAGGTCAGCGGCAAGGTAACAAATTATGACAGCGGAAAATATATACTGGGTTTTATAGATTCTACCGTGTTTCCCGGTAAATATGTACATATGGTGGACAAAACCATTTATTACAGAACAATAACCACTACAAACCGCATTTTGCTTTTTAGTTATCTCCTGTGCCTCTTGGTGTCGGGTGTTTTGGCGTATGTTCTGGCAATGCGAAATTACAAACCCATTGACAAGCTGCTGAATAAAATTGAGCTTGACGAAAAAAAGTCAAGAATTCGTGAAAACACCATCAAAAACATTTTGCTTTATAATTTTGTGCTTGGAAAAATTAATTACAACAGCAAGGAATTTGCGCTTTTTGCACTTGATTTTAAGGGAAGGTACAATGCCTTGGTGCTTTTTAATATAACGGAGTTTGGGATACACGAAAACGATGAAAACGGGCACGCAATGGCAATGCTTAATATATCAAACGTGCTGACGGAGTTGGTGTCGGACTTTGCAACAGCCTATTACTGTGAGCTTGACGGGCTTTACCTGTGTTTCTTAAACTTTACGATATCGTCGCCCTTGCGCGAAATGGTTGTTGAAAAAATAGAGTATGCCAAAGATTTTCTGAATATACATTTAGGGCTTAACTTTTCATATGTGGTAAGTGATGTTTTTGATGGGGTGTCCGAAACACCCAAAAACTACGAAATGGTTTTAGGGAAAATGTCCAGCGATATACTCTTTAATGACCAGATTGACCTTGACAAACAAGGAGAGGAAACAGATGCAAGAAGCCAAAATATAAAACAACATATTGAAGAAAATTTCCATGACGGGAATTTAAGCGTAAATAGTATAGCGGAGCATTTCGGACTTTCCTTTAACTATATTTCAAAGTATTTTAAAGCGCAAACAGGGGAGGGGCTTGCAAGGTACATTGTTTACAGAAGGATTGAAGAAGGAAAAAAACTATTGCGTGAAACAGGCGACAATTTAAATGTTATTGCCAAAAAAACCGGTTTTTACAGTGCCAGCACTTTTATACGAACCTTTAAAAAGCTTGAAGATGTAACTCCCGGGCAGTATAGGGACACAAATAAGGGGCAATAGCGAAAATGGGATATGAAATTTTTGTGGAAAGCGAAAAATGAATATACTGTTTTTGGGAAAAGTAGAAAATGTATATGCGATATTGTATATTGTGCATATACATTTTCGTTTTTTTTGTGTAAAATGTATTGTAGAGTGATAAATAACATAAGTCACGGGAAAGGAATGGTACAGTTTGAATTTATTCAAACTATACCCTCCGGCGGAAATTACCGCGCCGCCGAAATTTTCGCCAAAGGCATGGCGGCGACGCGCATAAGTTCCATTTACCCCTTATCCGCCCACGATAAGGTCAGGTAAACTTATTATTTTTATTTTGTGGGCAGAAAGGCTATGGAACTTAAAATGGCAAGCAAAACAACCGTTGTTAATTACAGTAAAACGGTGCACTCGCCGGGGCTTTGGCAGAGAGTAAAAAGGGAAGTGGTTAAAAATAGGTATTTGTATATATTGTCAATACCTATTATACTTTATTATTTTATTTTCTCGTATCTGCCGATGTTCGGTGTGGTCATCGCTTTCAAACAGTTTGAAATAGGAAAAGGCTTTGCCGGAATTTTTACAAGCGATTGGGTGGGGCTGAAATATTTCAAAGAGTTTTTTGAGGGGATGTATTTTTATAAACTTATGAGAAATACACTTCTGATAAGTTTTTATGATCTGATTTTCGGGTTTCCGGTGCCGATTATTTTTGCATTGCTTTTAAACGAAATTAAGAAAAAGCATTTTAAAAAGGCAATACAAACAGTTACATACCTTCCTCATTTTGTTTCCTTGGTTGTAATGTGCGGAATAATAGCCGACTTCTTTTCCACCAATGGGATAATGACCAGCCTTATCGTAAAGTTTGGGGGGGAACGCAGAAATTACCTTGGGCTGGAGCAGTATTTCCGTTCCATATATATAGGTACTAATGTATGGCAGGGCTTCGGATGGGGAAGTATTATATACTTGGCCGCACTGACAGGTATTGACCAGGAGCTTTATGAAGCGGCGAATGTTGACGGTGCGGGGCGCTTTCGCCAGATGTTTTCAATTACCCTGCCGGGGATTGCGCCTACAATCGTAATAATGCTGATACTTCGTGTCGGACAGATTATGAGCGTAGGGTTTGAAAAAATCATACTTCTTTACGGACCGAGTACATATGAAACCGCTGATGTTATATCATCATTTGTTTACCGAAGGGGGCTTGGGGCGTCGGCACAGTACAGTTTTACAACTGCGGTGGGGCTGTTCCAGTCGGTTATAAACCTTTGTATGCTGCTTTTCGCCAACTTCCTAAGCTCGAGGTACGGCTCAACCAGTTTGTTTAAATGGGAGGATTAAAAAATGCCTGTAATTAAAAAGACAGTAGGAGAAAGAATTTTTGATGCTTTCAACGCCCTGTTTATGATTTTTCTTATGTTTATTACCCTGTATCCGTTTTGGTATGTAATAACCTGCTCGATTTCCGACAGCTCATACCTCATAGGAGATAAAGGGATGATGCTTTTGCCGCACGGCTTTAGCCTTGAATCATACAAGATGGTGCTTGCAAACCCGAATATAGTCAGCGGGTATACAAACACTGCAATAATTGTTGTGTTCGGCACGGCGGTGAATATTGTAATGACCTCAATCGGCGCTTTCCTCATGTCAAGAAGGGATTTTGCCATTAAAAAGGTCATGATGGTGATGATATTGTTTACCATGTATTTCAGCGGCGGGCTTATTCCGTCGTTCTTGCTGATAAATAATGTGTTGGGGCTTAAAAACTCGTATTTGGCGTTAATTTTGCCCGGTGCTATCAGCACTTATAACCTTATTATAATGAGAACAAATTTTGCGAACATACCAAGAAGCCTTGAGGAGGCGGCGAAAATAGACGGAGCTAACGATATTGTGCTTCTTTTCAAGGTTATTTTGCCCCTTTCAATTCCTATTTTGGCGGTTATGACGCTTTTCTACGGCGTAAGTCACTGGAACTCGTGGTTTGGCGCACTGCTTTACATAAGGGACAGGACGAAATACCCGCTTCAGATAATTTTAAGAGAGATACTGCTTTTAAACAGTACGGAAAATATGGCGGGGGATGCGTCGGCGGTGGACAAATACAATATAGGCGAAGGAATAAAATATGCCACGATTATTGTGGCAACGGTTCCGATTTTGCTTGTGTACCCCTTCATACAGAAATATTTTGTAAAGGGTGTTATGATAGGCGCGGTAAAGGGATAAAAATCCCTGTTTAATAAAATTTTTTAGGAGGTTTTCACATGAAAAAACTTGCGGCAATTGTTCTGACATCGGTTCTTTTGGCAGGTCTGTTCTCAGGCTGCGGACCAAAGGAAGAGGCGGGCACGGATACCAATACTTTTACATACTGGGTTACCATGCCTGCGGAAATTGTTTCACATTATCAGTCAATGGCAGAGGTAACAATGTACAAGGAACTTGAGGAGCGAACCGGCATAAAAGTTGAGTTTATGCACCCGCCCGCAGGCGGACAGGCGAGCGAACAGTTTAACCTTATGATAGTTTCGCGCGAGATGACGGATATGATGGAGCATGGCTGGTCGGGATATCAGGGAGGTCCTGACAAAGCTATAAGTGACGGTATTATTCTTGATTTGACCGACCTTATAAAAGAACATGCGCCAAACTACTATAAGGCAATAAACGACAACCCCGACTACAAAAAGCAGGTCACAACAGACACGGGTAAACTTTATGGTTTTGCCGCACTTAACACAGGGCAGTACAGAACATTCGGCGGAATGCTTATAAGACAAGACTGGCTTGACGACCTTGGACTGGAGCAGCCCGAAACAATTGAAGAGTGGGAAGTGACACTGCGTGCGTTTAAAGAGCAAAAGGGTGCTACAGCTCCGCTTACGCTTTCAAACAATGCTACCAGCGGCTTCCACTTCAACAACGCTTTCAACGTAGGTCTTGGAATGTACGTTTGGGAGAATGAAATTAAAATTCCGCAGCTTGAACCGCAGTACAAAGAATATCTGACACTTATGAACAAATGGTATAAAGAAGGCCTGTTTGACAACGAGTATGAAACAAATAACAACACTGTAATTGATGCAAAAATGACAAACGGTTCATCGGGTGCCACATACGGCTTTATAGGCGGCACAATAGGCAGATATGTAAATGCTATGAAGGATAAAGACCCAAACTATAAGCTTAGCGCTACCCAGTTCCCTGTAATGAATAAGGGTGACGAAGCTTGGTTTTTGGAATGCCAGAGAGAAGCAAACAATCCCTTTGTGGCAATAAGCACAAATTGTAAAGACCCCGTGGCGGCAGTTAAATGGCTTGACTACCTTTACACCGAAGAAGGTATGGTGCTTAAAAACTTCGGCGTAGAAGGAGTTACATTTAATAAGGACGGCGAAAAATTTGTGTACACCGATGAAATACTTAACAACCCCAATGGCTACAGCATACCCGAGGCAATGGTTAGAAATTTCAGGGCAAATGCACCCGCTCCCGGCTTTAACCAGCATGAGGACTACTTAATGCAGTACTACCAGCTTGAGGAACAGCGTGATGCGCTTGTAAGGTGGTCGAAATTTACACCTAACGCAGCTAAAACCATTGTTCCTCCGATTACACCCACAATTGAGGAAAGCGAAGAAATAATCTCAATAGGCACAAACATAAACACGTACATCAGCGAAATGGTTGTAAAATTCATAAACGGCTCGGAGCCGCTTTCGAACTATGACAAATTTGTAGAAACACTTAAAGATATCGGCGTTGATAGGTATTTGGAGCTTAATCAAACAGCGCTTGACAGGTATAATCAGCGCTAACAGGCTTTCTTGAGAAATTAGAAAGGTGGTATTTAGTATGAATAAATTCAAACTAAAGCCTCCGGCGGGATTTACCGCGCCGCCGAAATTTTCGCCTAAAGGCGAAACGGCGATGCGCATAAGTTCCATTTTACACCTTATCCGCCCACGGTAAGGTGTGTGAGTTTTATTATTTATATTTTTGTGGGCAGAAAGGTTATGGAACTTGGTATGAAAAAAACATTGAGTTTACTTTTGGCGGTAATGCTTTTCATGGGTCTTGCCGCAGTTCCTGCGTTTGCCGATGGCGAAGTGGTTGTTGAGTGGGATTTTAACAGCGGGATGCAAGGCACCCCAAGTAATTCTGACCCGCCCGCAGGCTATTCTGCCGCCAATTATCCTTCATTTAAAGCGATGGACGGCATGGCGGTGTTTGACACGCATTTGGCGTTTGGAACAACACCTGAGAACACATATGTAACCGGGGTTGATTATCCCACACCGCAATCCAGCGGGAAGCCGATGTACCATAGGCTTAATTTGCCCGGTTCAAATGCAGCCCCTGTTGTAAGCAGTGCGGCAAACGAAGAAAATATACACACATATGAAGTGGAAATAGAGTTTGGGCATGCTTTTGCATCCACGGTTTATTCTATAAGATACGGGAACTCCTCGTGGGTAACCGGTACCACAAGGGACGTGAACCTTTTTGAGGTAAAGGGCACCGGCGGACTGTATTTGGGAAGCACACTAATAAGAACCCTTAACCTTGGGCAAAAGTATAAAATCTCCGTTGCGGTTGACGTAAGGGGCAGCTCAAGAGTTGCAAAAATGTATATAGACGGCGTGTATAGCGGAGAAATTACCAATATGGCAGTCGGCGGTGACGATGCCGCATCGGAGGACCTTAAAAAGGCCGTATACCCTTCGGTGGTTATAAGACCTTACACAGGCAGCGGTATGGCATATAAATGGGTAGGCACAAGGGTTGCGGTTGACCGTATTACGGTTTTCAACTATGACCCCTACGAAACTACCGGCGCCGTAACCATAGCGGGAGAGGTTGAATTTTTCAAGTCCCCCCACGATGAGGTTACCTACACAACGTACCGTGCTAAAAACAATGGGGAAGATGACAATTTTGTCTACTCTCTTGAAAGTGCGCCCGCAGGCGTTACAATAGATGCGCAAACCGGCAGACTTGGAGTTCCGGGTACTGCCCCATCAAACCAAGATATTGTTATAAAAGCGGCGCTTGTAAGCAACCCGTCCGAAAGCGGACTTTTGGTGGTAAATATAAAAGACCCCATTTTTTATAATTTTGAAAGCGGGTCACCGGGTTGGTCGGCATCGACAGGACAGCCCACAACCCTTGTGGCTACAGACGGCGACGGCAATAAATATCTTGAGCCGCTTGGCAACAGGGTAAACTCACCCACGCATAATATCCAGTCGGGCTTGGGCGGCGTAACATTTGAATACAAAACACTGGCAACACCCGACACAGGAAATATCTCAATTTCCGCCGCAACTTTGGGAGCAGACGTTAACCAGTGGTACTTCACAACCTCTGCAACTAAAACCAGCACCGATGTAACCTTTAAGGCAACAAACAGGGGCGGCACGGGAGAGGTTGTTGAGTTTGGAACATTTGAAATAGGACCCGAATGGATACCCGTCAAGGTGGCGATAGACTTTGACAACAAAAGGGCAGATATATACTATGACGGTGAATTGGTGGCAAAGAGCTTTCCGTTTAACCCAAATGCCCAAGACTTCAAATTCCGCCAAATATTTGCTTTCGCACCCATGGATGATATCTATATTTACAGCGGAAGAACAGACAGTATTGATGTTGTAATGGAAAGAGCGGCTGTGTATATTCCGACCGCAGGAAGGGTAAGCACGGCAAAGATGAGCTTTGACAGGGAAGATGTTGTGGGCACATGGGCGCTTGCGGAGGAATACACGGGTGTGAGTATTGATGGGAATACCGGTCTGCTCTCCGTAACCTCCGATGCATCGGAGCAGGATATAGTAATTAATGCATCCGCAGACGGAACAAGCTTTAACTTTACCTATCCTCTTAAAAAGATTTTTATGGACTTTGATGATATGGCAGTTGGCAGCTCACCCGCCGGTTGGGACACCACAACCGTTTATGAAGAAGATGGCGGAAACCGTTTTGTCGCCCGGACTGAAGGGCAAACATTTGCAAGGTTTAACTTCGCCGACAATACTATTGTAGGAAGATTTGTGTTTGAGGCGGATGTAAAACGCCCGACGGGCTTCGGAGGGTCTATTGCGGTAACATCATACGGACAAAGTGATTGGCCGCTCCAGCCTACCGTACCTGTAAGTAACGAGTGGGCGAAGCTTCGTATCATAGTTGACACCGTGGAGAAAACATATACCGTGTTTTTGGATGACGAGTTTTTAAGTGCTGCGGAAGCGCCCATGAGAATTACCGTGGCGGATCTTGTGGTAAGGGTAAGGCAGTTTATATTCCCAACCATGGCTGACAATGTGGCAGTTTATACCCCCGGTGACGGACCTCCGATAGCATCAACACCCATCGTTTCAGAAATAAATGTTGGCACTCCTCTTGCGGCAACATATGAATATTTCAGTGAAAATGCCCTTGCGGAGGAATGCAGCACGATAGAATGGCTCGTGTCCGACACGAAAGACGGCACATACACAACACTCGGCGCAGAATACACACCAACAGCAGCCGATGCGGGCAAATACTTCAAGGCACGGGTAACCCCCAGCTCGGAAGGCGGCTATGTAGGCGCTGCGGTTGACAGTGAACCAACGTTTTTTGACGGTGTTACAATAAACAGCCTTCTTGCAAACGGTGCGGCGGTAGCAGAGGATGAGGACAACTTTATTGAAGGCGAAAACACACTTTCGGTTGACTTTTCCTACATCAACGCCAGAGGCGTTAAAAATGATGTAATGCTTATCTTGGGATACTATGTTGACGGCAAACTTATAGATGTGAACGTTACACATAAAACAGATATAGCACCAGGTGCAGAAGTTTCCATCTCCGGAAGTATGGGTTTTGAAATACTGGAAGGAGAATATTCTAAAAAGGATGTTAAGGTATTCCTATTTGAGAAAGACACCTTAAAACCTTTGACAGACTTTATAAATGTCAGATAGAAAGGAATATCCCATGAAAAAAGTTATAAGTACGGTTTTGGCGGTACTTGTGACACTTAGCGCTTCGGCGCTAAGTGTCCCTGCCGCCAATGAAATCGTTTTTGAACAAAGGTATGACAGCGGAGAGAACTTATCCGTCTCGTATTCAGACCCGGGTGCGAACTTTGCCCCCTCCTTGCACACAAACTTTCAAAATATAGACGGGAAATCGGTTTTTGATACGGCGGCGCAAATTGAGGCGGGCAGACAATACCCCTTTGCAAGCGAAACCAGACCTGGTTATCCAAGACTTAATATATCGGTTAGCTTGACCGATACCGATACATATAAGTATTTGTACCAAACGGAAATGATGTTTGAGAGAAACTTTTTCCAAACCACTCTTGTAACACGGCTTGGTGCAAGCTCCTGGGTTACCGGTGTAACAGCCGATGCGGTGATTTGCGAAATTACGGCAACAGGTCTTGTTAAATTCGGCTCATACACAAACCAGCTTCAGTTGGGTCAGGCGTACGATTTTGGGGTTTTGGTGGACCTTACGGGGGATGAACCTGTGAGAAGTCTGTATATTGACGGCGTTTTGGTGTCAACCGAGCAAAGTACGGTAATAGGCCCCGGAGAAAACGCAAAAAATGTGTACACCTTCAGTGTTGTGAAACGCCCGTACACGGGGCCTCCCTATGCTTATTTGGACACAAGGTTTACACTTGATAATGTAGTGATAACCCGTATTGCGGAGGAATTTCATATGACGGGTGATGACACTCCCTCTATTCCGGCAGGGAATACCCCGCTTGAATATGAGTATTCCTTTGTGGATATGTTCGGCAACGGCCAAGATGCACAGTGGAGTATTGAACCGGAGAGTGCAGGTGTGGCGTTTGACGGGGCAGGTAAATTAACCCTTTCAAAAGAGGCCGTGGAGGGTGACTATACAATAACGGCAACCTTCGGCGGAGAAACTTTGGAAAAGGAAATAAGCCTTGTAAAACTTGTTAATGTTTACGAAATTGAGGGTGCGGGGAACATTTCCGTCGCCCCCGGCGCACCCGCACAGGAGCAGTACCATTGCAAAAACCAGTTTGGCGAAAACCACACGGGAACGTGGAGGGTTACACCCGTGAGCAGTGCTGTGACAATATCCGCCACCGGTCTTTTGAGTGTTGCGGGAAATGCAACGGCAGGCGCATATAAAATCGAGGCGATGGAGGGCGGCAGCCCCATAGCACAAAAAACGATTAATATTGCAAGTGTTTCGTACATGATAGAGGGTGACCAGCTTGTATACAAACCCAGGGGTGCAAGTTTGTCCGCAGTCGGGTACAAGCTTGCCGACAGTAACGGAAATGTGTTTAACGATGCCGTTTTCAGTGCCGAAAATCTTCCTGGCGGGGTATCCCTCTCAAGCGGAGGAACACTTTATATAGACAATAGTTTTGCCGGCTCGGACATTAAAATTGCGGCACGCTCAGGCAATGTATATGCAGAAAAAACCATCACGGTAGGAAACGGAGTTTTCTTTAATTTTGATAACGACACGGTTGGAAACACGCCCGTAGGCTGGGAAAACGCAGCTGTAACAGGCGAGATAGAAGGAAACAAATTTGTAAAAGGGCTTTCTACGGCACAGGGCAGAGCGTATTTTAGGTCAACGCCCATAAGCTCTAATATAACAACACTTAGTTTTAAAACCATGGTAAGCAGTGAAAATGCAGCCTCGGCAAATATAATCAGTCTTTCCGCCGGCACAAGGGGGACGGACACGGGTGCATGGTACTTCACCCTTCGGGCTGTAAAGAATGCAGGGCAGGGTGAAATAAAAATTACCACAAACAAAAACGGTATGACGGGGGAAACATTCCTTGCAAGCGTGCCGCTTGACGAGTGGGCAGATGTAAGAGCGGTCTTTAATTTTGTTGACAACATGGTTGATATTTATGTAAACGGCGACCTTGTGGGGGAGGAATTTAAACTTCCGCCTGATATGGTGGACTTCCGTATAAACGGTGTTATAATAAATAATCCCATTGACGACCTTGAGGTGTTCTCGGGCGAAGGACTTCATAGAAGCCTTGAAATAACCACGGGCGACAGTGTTTTCGCAGCGGCCGAGGGGCAAACCCGTGTGCTGGATTTAAAGGCAAAGGTTAGTGCGAGGGGCGAAGAAATTGCGGGTGCAAAGGTTTCTTGGGCGCTTGACAAAAATTACCCGGGGCTTAGTATTTCGGGTGAGAAGCTGACCATAGCAGACAATGCGTCGGGGGATTTCACCCTTGTGGCAAGCCTGCCCGGCAGCGATATTTCCGCATCAAAGACTGTTACAATTGTTGTGCCTGATATTTTTACGGGCATTGAAGGTGACGAACTTGTG
>CAZNYY010000023.1:0-14734 GCA_964577335.1 uncultured Oscillospiraceae bacterium
TTCTGCCCACAAAAATATAAATAATAAAACTCACGCACCTTACCGTGGGCGGATAAGGCGATTATTTAGAAAATTTTAAACTAATCCTCGTTCATTGATATTGATATTGTCAAATTCCCGTTTCTGCACCTTAGCTCATCTATAAAGTTTCGCTCGCTCACCCCATCCTTCAAAAAAATATCATAGGTCAGTTCGTACAGGCTGCCCAAATCCGAGGTTTTTGTCCGTTTCATTGCATAGCTTTTTGTATATTTAAGGAAAATATCGTCAAACACATTTTCGTAATCCAAATTTTCCGGTATTAATATCCTCAGGTTTTTTGACACGTTCTTTTTAAGGCCAAAATTTGTTTTGCACAGAATATACATAAATGCACACAGCACAACCGCAAACAGCACGGCGTATCCTACAAAGCCCGCCCCAAGCGCAAGCCCTACCGCCACGGTGAAGAATATGTAGGAAATATCCTTCGGGTCACCCATAGAAGTGCGAAACCGTATAATGGAAAACACGCCCGCCAAGCTAAATGCCCGTGCCAGGTTACTGCCAATGAGTAGAATAATAAGCGCTATAATTGTGGGCAGCATTACAAGGGTTAATAAAAAATTTTGCGAATATGCGCCCGCTTTGTATGTGAGCATATAGGTAAAACTGATAAAAATTCCTGTTAAAAATGCTATACTAATGGTGATGAGCACACTTTGAGGGGAGAGTATGGCAACTTCGCCTGTGCTGCTGAAAATTGATTCGAACATTCTTCTCTTCCTTCCATATTTGTTTTTATAAATTTTTCGTATTCGGTCCCGTATTTTGAAAAACCCCTGCAATATACCCTGTGCTTTGACAACGCTTTGCTAAGCCAAATGGGAATTGCGCTCGGCGTTTTAATTTCCATAACCCATAATTCATCGTCTATCAGCCCTTCGCCGTAATCTCCATTCTCCAGCCTTAAATCATATCTTCGGGTTCGTATATTGTTGTCAAAGGTAATTCTAAGCCCGCCTTCACCGATGTATGCCCGCCTGTCATATGCTAAATACACTTTTGGCGCCGGCTGATACAGGCTGATAAAATATTCAAGTTCCCCTAAAACCTGTTTGTTCATATACTCCTGTGGCGCAATAGTTCCCGTTTTAGAAAATTCATATGCCTCTGCCAACTTAAATGCCGTTCGCCTTTTGTTTACAATCCCCTTGTATTTCTTCTTAACCTCTAAATACACCTTATCAAATTCCGTCGGAACGCCATATGCCCTCATGCGCAGCTTTTCTTTGTACTTTGGCTTGGATATGGAAGTTCTTATCAAATTATTGTCACGGGTATCAAAATAAATATTTGATATTGTGTAAAATTCATCTCCCCTGTTGTACGGGTCAAGCTCCATACAGCTTTTTATTATTTCAAGCAGCTTTAAATATGTATCTGTATTTATCACATATTTCTTTTCCGCACGTTTCATAACTTCAATTGCCATGGCTGTATCTCCTCCCTACTGCTTATTATAAGGCTTAATTCTTAAACGAACCTTGAAAAAAGCAAAAAATTACCGCCGGCTAATGTGCCAGCGGTAATTTAAGTGTAAACCTTGTCCACTCATTTTCCACACTCTCTGCGGTAATGCTTCCTCCATGTCTTTGGGTTATCACCCATGCAATTGCAAGCCCAAGTCCAAACCCGCCTGTTTTTTCTCTTGATTTGTCGCCTCTGTAGAACCTGTCCCATACCTTATCAAGCTCATCCTTTTTAATGCCCCGCCCCGTGTTATACACAATTAATTTTGCATCATTCCCGGATTTTTCGAGGGTAATACGAATATACTCATCCGTATATTTCATTGCATTGTCAATCAGCGTTCCAATCAGCCGCCTTATTTGAGTGCTGTCACCGTTTATATTAACATCGGGCGGAATTTGGATTTCTGTTCTTATCCTGTTTTCATAAAATGCAGCTTCAAGCGCTATTAAATAGCTGTCAATCATGGCACTTAAACTAAGCGTTTCCCATTCTTCATTTTCTTTCACATACTCTAATTTTGTGAGATACAGGAGGCTGTCGGTCAGGCTTGTCATTCTCTCTACCTCCTGCTTTATATATGAAAGCCATTTTTTCTGTTGTGCGCTTGCACTGCCAAGCAGCATATCGGCATTGGTTGATATAACGGAAATCGGCGTTTTCAGTTCATGTGACGCATCTGCAATAAACTCCTTTTGCTTATTGTATGACTCCTCAATCGGTTTTATTGAACGGTTTGCAAAGTATAAACTTATCAAAAACATTATCAAAAGGAGTGGCAGCGCAATCCATAAAAACGTGTATATAGTATTTAAAAATATATTTATTTCTTTTGTAATATCAAGAAAAACAATTTTCCCTCCATCAACCCTAAACTTAAAATAAGAGTCGTCATATTTTATTTTGGCACTGTCCTCGCCCTTTGAAAGTGCTATGGAAGTAATCTCGCTGTAAAAATTATCTTGGAGTGTAAACATGCTGATTATATTTTTAATGTTTTTGTCCTCGTCAAGCTCCACCGTAAAAATCGGTGAAAACCTCTCCCGCATATCTTCGTCCCGAAAGCCTCCCGGCTGCGGTCTGACCATATCGCCCGACAAAGGCGGGTTAGGGCGAAACGGTTCAAATGCCCGATTTAATATTATATTCGAATTGTTCTCCATATTTTGATAATTTGAAAATAAAACCGTGCCGAAAAAAATGAAAACAATCATACCGACAACGCCCATATGCAATATCAAAAAACGGTTTCTCAGTCCTTTGAACATAGTTTATATCCCACCCCCCGTATTGTCATGATGGACACCTCTGAATTTATATGCAAAAGTTTTTTCCTTAAAAATGATATATATACCTCAACATGGTTATACTCCGCATTGCTGTCAAACCCCCAAAGTTTTTCTATAATATGTTCTTTTGACAAAATGATTGAGGCATTTTTTATAAGGTATTCCATCAGCTCACTTTCCCTTAAAGTAAGTGTCACATCCGCAGTTTTAGAGGAAAGGCGCAAAAGCGAAGGGGAAAGAGTGATATCGCCAAATGTCAAATCCCCGCTTTCCGATACTATTTCGCCTTTTCTGCGTGCAACGGCACGAATGCGTGCCAAAAGTTCATCTGTGTTAAAGGGTTTTGGTATATAGTCGTCGGCGCCATAATCAAGACCGGCAATTTTGTCGGGAATTTCGCCCCGTGCGGTCAGCATAATGACGGGGGTTGTTTTATTGGTTTTCCGAAACTCCTTCAGTATTTCAATGCCGCTTAGTTTGGGCAGCATAATGTCCAGCAAAATTACATCATAAATATTGGAAAGGGCATAATCCAAGCCATCTTCCCCGTTGTAAACATTGTCCACCGAATATTTATTTTTTTTAAGTATTGCCGTTAATGGGTCTGCTAAAAACTTCTCGTCCTCAACCAATAATATTTTCATTTTCATCCCCCCATTTGTAAGCATAACACAGTTTCCTTAAATATAACTTAAAATTTTACTTGTAATAAAAAAGCCGCCTCCTATCTAAAGGTGTGCGGCTTTCCCCGGGCGGCGGGCAAAACCCCGCCTCTTTTATTTAATCCCAAAGTGAAATTACCATATGAATAATTTTAGCCGCCTCTGCCCTTGTTGCGTTATTTATCGGTGCAAAGGTGCCGTCCCCCATGCCGCTTATAATGCCGGCTGCCTGCATTGCGGAAACCGCCTCGGCGGCATAGCCGCTTATAAGTCCGTTGTCGGAAAAAGTTGCTTCCCCGCCCCCGGGCAGTTCTATATTAGCATTTTGCGCCGCACGGTAAACAATAACGGCAATATCCTGCCTTGTTATAAAACTGTTCGGGTAAAAATTGAACTCCCCTGTTGATGTGGGTGAACCATAAATCAAACCGCTCTCCCTTGCACTTTTTACATACGGGGCATACCACTCGTCCGCAACATCCGCAAAACCATACCCGTTCCCCGCATTTTCGTTATAAACCTCAAATGCCATGACCACAATTTTTGCAAACTCCGCTCTTGTTATATTATTGTCAGGCCTGAAAGTTGTGTCCCCGTATCCGGTTATTATACCCTTGGCACTTAAACTCTCTATCGCCTCAAGCGCCCATGGAACATGGTCGCAATCGGAAAATTCAAACCCGTCAGGTTCCGGCGAAGGTATGGGTTCTAAACTCGCTGTCGGCTCCTTCGTCGGCACAGGTTCCGTAGTCGGCATGGGTACTACAACGGTTCCGCCGCCGCTTGGTCTTCTCGTAGGTGTGGGCGTGGGTGTGGGCGTGGGCGTAGGTGCAGGCTCAAAAAGCTGTGGGTTTTCCAGCACCAGTTTTTTTACGGCATCGTAAACGGGCTGCAAGCTTGCGGGTATTTCCCCGCTTAGTATGAACAATCCGACTTCATTTGAAAACTCGGTCATCAGCGCCGTATAAATGGGGAGGTTTCGGCTGTAAAACACAACTTTCATCAACGCTTCAGTCATAAGTTCGTCAAAGTTTTCTTCCGTAACCTTTACCCCGCTCGAAGCAATATAGTCTTTAATATCGTTCATAAAATCGATTATATTTTCATCCGTTGCCCCGCCATCGTTCATTCTTTCAACAAGATCGGGGTTTTCTTTTTTAATGCTGTTAAATGCATCATTTATCGGAGATGCAAAAACATTTGTCATCACAAGAATTGTTATAAGCAGCAAAGCCGCAGGCTTAATAAGTTTTTTCATATTTTTCTCCTTTTACGTTAAAGACTAAACGGGGCGCGGAAAACCGCGCCCCGCAATGTGTAATAATATTAAAGTCCCAAGGCCCTCATTGCAAGAACTATCGCCTCTGCCCTTGTACCGAAATTCAACGGTCTTACGGTACCATCCTCGTAACCGCTTATCAAATTGGTTTCAAAAGCAATTCCCATATAACCCTTTGCCCAATCGGAAGTCTGCTCAAAATCGACAAAGCTTACTGTGGTGTAAAGTTCGGGGAAGAATTCTATCTTAATTTTTTCTATCAATGCATCCCCGCTCATCTCAATCTCGCTGCCCTCGTTTATAACTGCTTTATCAAAATATTTTGCTCTTATTAAAACAGCTAAAATCTGTTCTCTTGAGATGCCGATATCGGGTTTAAACTCACCGTCATCATAACCCACCATGTATCCATACTTTGTGGCGGTGGAAATATATTGTTGTGCCCAATGCCCCTCGGTATCGGGGTAAACCACCCCGTTGTCAGACTGAACTCCCGTCATACGGCATACAATGGCGGCAAATTCCGCCCTGCTGATTGTCCTGTCGGGTGCAAAAAGTCTTTCGCTGTACCCTTCTACAATGCCTTGGTTGTAGAGGTACATAATCTGCGCCTCGCTCCAGTGACCTGCAAGGTCGTCAAACGCCGCTCTGTCAACAGCAAACACTGCAAAACTTCCTACACCGTCGTACTGTGCGGTAACAGTTTTTCTGTCATTGCTTAGGGTGCTTGTGGGAAGTATAACCCATTCTCCCGTATCTTCGTTCAGCCTGTAAATAGCATATGTTTTGCTATCATCATAGCTGTCAATATCAATCGTCAGCTTAACCGGAGAAGAGCTCAAACCATGCAGCGAATATCCAAAGCTTGCGGGGGTTAATCCCTCCTGAGGCTGTGAAATGTTGCCCACAGCACTCGAAATCACACTAATCTGCGAGGCGGCGGAACTACTTCCTGCATCAATGGTAATGCCGTCCCTTCTTATAACTCCCCCTCCCCCTGTACCACCCGTGGAGGTAGTAGCAGACCTTGTAACATTTACAGTTCTTGTTGAGGTATAGTCCCCGTCAACCGTTCGTACTGTAATAGTGACGGTTCCGGGTGAAACAGCCCTAACCACGCCTGATTGGCTTACCGTAGCACTGCTTGAGTTACTGGATTGCCATATAACATTCTTGTTTGTGGCATTATTGGGCAGCACCCTTGCGCTTAGTTGGCGGCTGTTGCCAACCCGAAGGTTTATAGTGGCTTCATTAGTTATTGAAACACTTGTAACCGGAATAATAGGGTCACCCGTACTGTCTATTTCCACATCATATTCGTTTAAGTATCCGAATACATTATTTGGTCCGCCCGAGCGGTAGAACTTGACAATAAAGTCACCTGTTTTGCCGTTTCTTACGACAAATTCCAATTCACCCTCGTCGTCCTCTATCGAAACATCGCTGTTTGTAGTGCCGTCCATGTTATATATAAAAGAATTTACAACATTTATTACACTTACCTTAAGTGTATGCCCCACTAAGTGCAGATTTACATTGTACTCATCATTTGGATTGGAGATATCTACAAACACGGGATAGCTGCTAAGTGCATCGTTTTTAAATATATCCATCTTCGCACCCAAAATCATATTCAGGTTTATAATTCTGGAATTGAAATCCGCATCGGCGGCATCTGCAATATGTTTGTTTGCATCAATAAAGTTTTGCACACTCCAACCTACATTTTCAATCGCCGCTTTAACGGGTGCAAGCTCATCCTCTTCCAAAAGCCCCTCTACGATATCCGCAATTAAATCATAGAGCGCATCCACAGCATCCCCTGCGCTGGTATTAAACAAAGCAGTTTGTTTTTGCGCTATTTTTGTAAGGACACGTGAACTTGTAAGATAACTATTTATAGCCATGTTTATATCTATATCCGCAAGCGCATCAGCCATTTGCTTTCCAAACATTACCCCTACAAGCTTTTTGTTTTCGGAGTCAAGCAAGCTGTTAAAATTATCTTCCCAAGTATCTTTTGTGGAGAAAATAAGTGCATTAAAATCCTTCAAAAGCTTTGTAAGCATATCTGCCATCACAGCATGAATTTCGGCTTCCGTCAGCTGTGAAACAGGTGTGGTACCGTCCAAAATCACAATAGTACCGCCCTCAGCGGCCGCCTCGGTTTTTATAGCTTGAAACTCGGTATAAAGATCCATCAGGTATAGTCCAAGCGCTGAAAAGCTTGCCGCGGCCTCTTTCATGCCAGCCCCGTCAAAGTTAAACAAAATGTCTACATTATCGTTGTCATCCACAAAATCCGCCAAACGCTGTTCAAGCGCCGTATTGGGCGCCGCATTCCAATTAATGGACATCGTCTTGCCCATCAGATGTTTAAGCTGTATGTAGTTTTGAAAACCTTCGTCATTTTTTATTGCAGGTGTTAGCAAAGCAGAAATTCCCTCCCCGCCGGATACCGCCTCACTCCATGGCGACTGGGTACTTGCTTTTGCTTTTACTGTCAGGTACTCAGCCTCAACAAGCTCAAGCTCATCCTCCTGCTCGCTGTTTGCAAAATCCCTGTGCTGTTCCATCTCGTTTCTAAGGGTATAAAAAATGTCTATATCGGCAGGGTTAATCGCACCACTACCACCACCACTTTTCGGTGGACCATCTGTTTTCCATTCCTCTTCAATACCCGCCAGTGCAGTGCCCGAAAAACACATTGCAAGTGCCAGTACCAGCACCGCCACTCTTGTTAAAAATCCTCGCTTTTGTACCATAATAATCCCATAGCCTTTCTGCCCGCAAAGAGTAATGGGAAATACGCATTTCGTATCTGCGGGCAGATACGGCGTATAGCGGAAGATATGCATCTTTCCGTCGGAGGTTTTAACGTGCAAATCACTTTAAAACCCTTCCCTTGTTCAGCGCCGCCGTCAAAGCCAAAGACCGACAGCCGCCGGTTTTTAATAATATTTTTTATATAAAGCCATTAGTTTATTATATTCCCCCTGTGTCATCTTCGAAAAAACAATTTGCTTAATCCTCGCTTTTCCCTCGGCAGTGACACCGCCGCTCATAAGGCCTGCCGCCTCCGCAATCTCCCCCGCACCGTATCTCCCGTAAATTCCCATTATATACGCCTTATCCTCGGAAGATATGTTCGCAGGCATTCCTGCAGGGGTACCGGCGCTGTTTGAGCCGCCGCCGCTTGAGGCAGATGTTTTACCCGAGGTATCAGAAGATTTTTGACCCTCCTGTCCATGGTCACCATTTTCTTGCCCGCCCTTTTCATTCTCGCTCTGCTGTGTCATCGACCCTTCTTCATTTCCATTTGTGGGTAAGGGTATATCGGCAAAATGTGCCGACAGGCTCTCTCCTATATCTCCCCCGCTCCCAATTTCTATAATCAATCTGCGAACCATGTAGTCGGTAACCTTATCATACCCAACCCGAACGGCAACCGACAAAACCAATAGGAGAATAACCGCCGTAACAACCTTTTTCATTATAAGTTCCATAGCCTTTCTGCCCACAAAACACAAAACAATAATTCATCACGCACCCTATTGTGGGCGGATAAGGCGTAAAATGGAACTTATGCGCATCGCCGCCATGACTTTAGGCGAAAATTTCGGCAGCGTGTAAATTCAATATAAAATATCTGCTTTTAAAGATATTCTATCATTATTTTATCATTATTTCAATTGTTTTTTAAAATATATCCGCCACAAAAGAACTCCGCACGCCGAACCCGCAGCATCTAAAATAACATCGGACAACTGCATTGACCGCCCTGGTACAAAATACTGGTGAACCTCGTCCGAAACCGCATATAATACACAGAAAACGAGTGCCCACAAAAGGAATTTCTTAATTTCAAATGCGTAAAAGGAACTTGCCGCTAATATGCCAAGCACAAAATATGTGAAGAAATGCGCCGCTTTTCGTATAATATTCTCCGCATCCCTAAGGTCCATCTCGTCAGGTTTTTCGGCTTCGGTAAACCTGCTTATAAATTCAACCACCGCATTTACAACAGACCTGCTCTGCACGGCAGAATTCTTTGCCGGCTGGGCGGAAAACGAAAAAATTACACCCATCCATCCCAAAAGCAGCGCTGTCAAAACGGTTCGCCCGATTGCCGTTCTCATGCCTTTTTGCGCATAAGCTCCGCAAACGCTTTCCCGTATTCACGGGTCTTGCCAAGTTCTTCTTCCGAGGGTTTGAAGTTTGCCCGAACACCCTCACCCAAAACATTTACGCCAAGTGACTTCAGCCTTTCACAAAGCGCGGGAACCGCTTCCCCGCTCCATCCGTACGAGCCGAAAACACCAAAGGGTTTGCCCTTTGCATTTATGGCATCAATTGACGAAATGGTATCCCAAACGGGTTTTAGCGCATCCCTGTTTATAGTGGGCGAACCTATTAAAACCCCGTCCGCCGAATTTATTTTTCCCGCTATAAAAGAGGGCTCATACTCAATAATATCATAAGCTTGTGCTTTGACCCCTTCGCCCTCAAGCGTTTTCAAAAGCTCTTTTGCCATCTCTTCCGTATAGCCGTACGCCGACACATAGAGGATTGCCACATTTTTATCCGCTTCCTCCTTCGTGCTCCACTCTCTGTAAAGCCCCATCAGCTTATCTGTATTTTCCACCAAAACAGGACCATGGCTGGGGCAGATTACATCAAAATCCATTTCGTCAAGCTTTGCAAGTCCCTGCAAAACAAAGGGCTTAAAGGGTGACATAATTGTATCATAATAATACTTAAATGCGTCCATATATTTTTTAGGGTAAACAACCTTATTGTTTAAAAGTCTTGGTTCACAATAATGGCAGCCCAAAAAGTCACATGTGAAAACAACCCGTTTTTCGGGGATATAAACAAACATGGAATCAGGCCAGTGCAAAAGCGGCGCTGTAACAAATTCAAGATTCATCCCGCCTATATCCAACTTGTCCCCTGTCTTTACAGTCATCCTCTTAAAATCTGCATTGGTTATTGCCCCCAGATATTTAATTGCCGGGGCAGATGCAATCACCGTAATATTGGGGTTTATCTTTAAAATTTCAGCCAAACTTCCCGAATGGTCCGGCTCGGTATGATTTAAAACAATATAATCAATTTCCGTAATCGGAATAATGCTTTCAATATTTTCAACGTACTCGTCCAAAAACCTATGATGAACCGTATCTATCAGCACATTTTTCTCCCCCTGTATGAGGTAGGAGTTGTAGGTTGTGCCATATTCGGTTTTCATAACTATATCAAAAACCCTAAGGTTTGGATTAATAACTCCAACGGACCATATCCCGTCTTTTATCTTAATGTTTGCCATAATAATTCCCATAGCCTTTCTGCCCGCAAATACACGCACATCCTTATCTGCGGGCAAATAAGGGGCTTATATCTTTTTGAAAAAGGCGGCCATCCCGCCGCCTTTTTCAGTTTTTACACAAATTTTCAGCCCAAACCAACATAAGATTTGTTTTACCGTAAATCCGCCTATTCAACCGGTTCAAACATATCCTTGTCCACACCGCACTCGGGGCAAACATAGTCGTCCGGCAAATCTTCAAACGCCGTTCCCGGAGCTATTCCGTTTTCAGGCTCACCAATTTCGGGGTCATACACATATGAGCAGGCAATGCAAGCATATTTTGTCATAGTCGGCCTCCTTTCAAAATAAGTAACTGTCAAACAAAACCTTTAGGTCTTGATTTAATTTATTATACCATTACTACCGCAAAAAGTAAAGTAAATATTCACTTTGCTTTGGAAAATGTTTACTCTTTAAAACCTTAGTGTCAAAGCACCGTGTTTTAGTTCTCGGGCACGGGAGTTTCTTCGGGATTTTGCATCCTTTCAAGCTCGTCCATGGTTTCCTCAAGCGCCGCAAGAGAGGTGCCAAAATTTTCGTAGTCCCCCTCCCTTCCGAAGTTGCGCATGGCATTGAACCTTTCAATTGACTCTCGCACCAAATCGTCAAGGGTTTTTTCGTCGCCCTCAAAGGTGGGTTTCTGCGCCCCCACCAAAACATTTAACGCCCTTTCAATTGTCGCCTCCATTACCACCTCGTTGTCATATGCCACGATTAAATTTTTAACCTCGGGCACGGCTGCGGCATTTTTGGTTGTAACGTAAATGGGCTTTACATACAGCAGTGAATTTTTAATGGGAAGCACTAACATATTACCCTTAAAAACAGTTGAGCCGCCCTCTCCCAAAAGGGCAAGTTCTCGTGAAATTGCCGAATCCTTTTCAATTTTATTTTCAATGTACAGGGGACCGAAAACCGTTCTCCCCGCCGGAAATTTGTAAACAATCAGCTTTCTGTAATCACTAAGCCCCGGCCTTGCCGCAAGAAGTGCCACCATGTTTTCCTTGCCGGCGGGGGTAAAAGGTTGCATTAAAACCAGTTCCTCTGTGCGGCTGCCCACGCCCTCTATTTTCGTCACAGTGTAATACGGCTTTAAATCCACCACGTCTCCGGATGCGGATTTTTGTTTCGCTCCAACCCATAAATCGGAGTTTGAGAGAAGATTGTCCGCACGGGTTACATGATACCTTTTGTACACTTCCGCCTGAATATTAAACAGTTTTTCGGGGTATTTTACCCTCTCCGCAATGTCCCACGGCAGACCTTCCTCTTTAAACAGCCCGGGGTACATTCTGTTGTAAACCATTATTATAGGGTCACTTGGGTCGGTAATATAAAAATCGGTCGTACCATCATATGCATCAATAATGACCTTTGCGGAGTTTCTGATATAGTTTCGCCCGCCGTACGACTGTGAATACGGATAGTAATCCGTACTTGTATACGCATCTACAACCCATTTAAGCCTGCCGGAGGCACTAATCACAATATATGGGTCGTCGTCATATTCCAAAAACGGTGCGGCGGCTTTTGCCCGGTCTATTATATTCCTGTTAGTTAAAATTTTGCTTTCAGGCTTTGTGTAGCCCGACAAAATCATCAAAAAATCACCGTTTCTAAGGGCAAAGAGGGTGCGGTTTAAATAGTTTAAGGGTATTCCCGCCTCACCCTTGTAAACATATTCAACTTCCTCGCTGCCCTCGGTGTAATCCATTTCCTTGTAGGTGCTGTTTACTACTACATAGTCATTTGTAAGCTCGCCGAAATATATTCTCGGCTGAGTTATATGCGGCGCACCGCCGTAGGAATCAATGGGTATGTCCTTTATTAAAAATTGCGGCTGCCCGTCCTTTGTAAGGGTATTTACGGGGTTCATCACAAGCCCGTAGCCATGGGTGTACCTAAGTTTGCTGTTTATATAGCTCTTCCCCGCATCCTCAAGCTTTTTCTGGTCCATTTCCCTTACCGCCACCGACATCCCCGTAAGCTTGCCGTCTATATTGTATGCTACCACGTCATTGTCATAAAAAGTGTAATAATTTTTGTATGTCTGAACAGAGTTTGCCGCCGCCAAGCTTGCAGAGGGGTCCGTCGTGCTTATATTTTGAATTGTTCCCGCACTCTCTTTTATGTCCGCAGATGTAAGCTCATTATCGGCAGGGAAAATCCTCTCAACAATTTCGTCCAGCCCAAACCCTTCACGGGTGGCCTCAATATTATAATTTACAAACCTTTGTTCCACCGATATTTCGTAGGGCTTTACAAATGCAATTTCAACCGCCAATGCCGCTATAAATGCCACAATCCAAAATGCGGGCACCGCTCCCATTGTTATCAGCGCCCCCTTTGTTCTTCCCCGAAAAACCATGAAAACAGTTATAAGCACTACAAGCATAAGTAAAAACGGGGCAACCCTGTAATAGCGAAGCCAAACGAATATATCCGTAAACCCCGCACCTTTTAGCCCCGCCAAGTTGCCAAACAAAATATTTTCGGCGGTAAATTTAAACGATACCGCCAAAACCCCAAGATACACCACAACATTTATCATATTGTGAACAATTATACTTTTTTTTGTAAGGATTTCAGAAAAAGTAGAAATATCCCTTTTTAAATAGAAGAACGAATACAGCAGCGCAGTATAAATAATTTGAAACAGTAAAATCCCCGACACTCTTTCACCTATCGCTTTAAGGAAGGGGCGCTGAAAAACATAGTATCCTATGTCGCTTCCAAAAATCGGGTCGGCATTGTTAAAGGGCAGGCTGTTTTTAAAAAGCAGGAACAGGGAAGAAGTGTTTCCGCTTGTCAAAAGCGTCCACACCACAGCCATAAAAAGCGTGATTAAAAAACCGTTCTTTGCCGATTTAAACGGTCCTGTATCAACACCCTTCCTGTCCATATTCCTTCTGAAAAAGAATATATTCAAGAAAAATATCACAAATATCATCAGGAACGAAATACCATAAACCTCTGTTTTTACACGCAGATTTGTAAGGTACACATCTCCGTACCCTATTTCACTTGTTTCTAAAAAATTTGTGTAAACCACAATTAGCATAATTGCACACAAAACCAATACCGCCAATACCAAGCCCGCAACTATTAATTTTCTGCTTATTCGTTTTCCCATATAAAGGTTTCCGCCCCCTTAATTTTTAACTGCCGTCAAATAGTGCCGCGGCAAACTCCGCCGCATCAAACGGCTGCAAATCGTCAATTTTTTCCCCAACGCCGATGTATTTTATCGGTATCCCAAGCTCGGCACAAATTGAAATTACAATCCCGCCTTTTGCGGTGCCGTCAAGCTTTGTAAGCACTATACCCGTTACATTTGAAACATCTTTAAACATACGGGCTTGATTTACGGCGTTTTGCCCGGTTGAAGCGTCAAGCACCAACAGGTTTTCCCTTGTCGCGGCAGGCAGTTCTCTTTCGATAATGCGGTACATTTTTTCAAGCTCATCCATAAGATTTTTCTTGTTGTGCATCCGCCCTGCCGTGTCGCAGATTAAAACATCCGTACCCCGTTTTTTTGCGGCGTTCACAGCATCAAAGATAACGGATGCGGGGTCAGCCCCTTCATTCCCCCGTATAATATCCGCCCCCGAGCGTTCCGCCCACACCTCAAGCTGGTTTATCGCTGCCGCACGGAAGGTGTCCCCCGCCGCCAGTAAAACCTTTTTTTTGTCGCCCCGAAGTCTTTCGGCAAGCTTTCCTATCGTGGTGGTTTTTCCAACACCGTTTACCCCCGTCACAAAAATCACCAAAGGCGAACCCTCCGGCAGCCCCGCCTCACCAAAACTAAGCTTTTCGGCTATTATGTCCTTCAGTAACCCGTAAAGTGCGGCGGGTTCCGAAACCCTTTCGCTTTTCGCCCTGTCCCTTAGTTCATCTACAATATCCATGGCAGTGCCCGCCCCAATATCCGCCGACACCATCACCTCAAACAACTCCTCAAACAGCTCCTCATCAATTTTTGTAAATGCTCCCAAAACACTGTTCACGCTTTCGGAAAATGCGCTTCGTGTTTTTTTAAGCCCTTCTTTAAGCCGCCCGAAAAGCCCCTTTTTTTCACTCATGTTAATTTCCATAGCCTTTCTGCCCACAAATAGTAATAAAAATACTTAACTTCTATCCTTGCCCATGGGCAGGCAAGGCGTATAGTGGAAATTATGGCGCATGTGCGTTTCGACTGCGGTCGAAAATTTCGCACGCGCATAAGATCCGCCGGAGGCTAGTGTGATTTTTCACACTATTTCCCCCTATTTTATACTGCCGCCTCGTCAAGTTTCATCGTAAGCAGTTTTGAAACACCCTTCTCCTGCATTGTAACCCCGTATAAAAGGTCTGCCGCTTCCATTGTTCCCCTTCGGTGGGTGACAATTATAAACTGTGTTTCCTCGGTTAATCCCTTGACAAACCCGGCAAATGTAGAAATATTGTTCTCGTCCAGCGCCGCCTCAATTTCATCCAAAATACAAAACGGTGTCGGACGTACTTTTATTATAGCAAAAAGCAGTGCAATTGCCGTCAGCGCCTTTTCGCCTCCCGATAAAAGGGTCAAACTTTGCAGTTTTTTGCCCGGGGGCTGCGCCTCTATCTCTATTCCGCTTTCAAG